>CAZJYC010000038.1:0-24016 GCA_964550165.1 uncultured Eubacteriales bacterium | reverse complement strand
CTGAGCGGGCATGGTTCCTCGACCGAAGGGAGAGGAGAGCGAAGCCTGAAACCGAACAGCTTTTGCTGATTTGTGGCTGGCCACAAATCAGTTGGGGGAGCCGAGGGGGTGTGTCCCCTCGGTCGCAGGGCGGGCAAATGTCCGCCCGAGAAGGGGAGGCAGGGAGCCCAATGGAATTGGGCGACCGTCGGAAGGGGGAAAAGCGAAGCTTTTCTCCCTCCGAGGTAACGATGGGGCAAAAGCTGTGTGTTTTTGAACCCACTGCCCTGAGCCCTTTTCTCCTCTTTACTGTTAACCCTGCACGAATTAATATATAAGATATGCTTGAAGATACGGTCATCGCCATTTCTACTCCCTTTGGCTACGGCGCCCTGGGTATTGTCCGGCTCAGCGGCGCTAAATCCCTGGCCATAGCCAAGAAAATCTTCAAGCCAAAGAAAAAAAGGGCAAAAATCCCGCCTCGCACACAGCTTCTGGGAAATCTCTATCATTTTGAGCGTAAAGAATTCTTCGAGGAAGCCTTCCTCACTTATTTCCCCAAACCTTTCACGTACACGCGGGAAGATATGGTGGAAATCAGCTGTCATGGAAGCCCGGTTATTCTTGAGGAAGTCATTCGACTCGGCATAAAGCTCGGGGCAAGGCATGCCAACCCGGGCGAATTCACCCTTCGCGCCTATCTCAGGGGAAGGATTGATATTCTCCAGGCTGAAGCAGTTAACGATGTCATCCAAGCCGCCTCCTACCAGCAGGCAAAAATATCTTTCAACCAAATAGATGGCAGCCTCTCTAAAAGAATAGCCTCCCTCAGGGGCCAGATTATCCATGTTCTCTCCCAGATCGAAGCCAGGATCGAATTCCCGGAGGAAGGGCTGCGCATCTCGAACACGCTGATATCCAAAACTCTCGAGAGCACGATTCATGCCCTGACAAAACTCATAAAGAGCTACGATTTGGGGAAAACAGTTGCCGAAGGTCTGACTCTGGCCATCACCGGAAAGACAAACGTGGGCAAGTCCACGCTCTTCAACGCCCTTCTCAACAGAGAAAGGGCCATTGTCACTTCCTTTCCAGGGACGACAAGAGACTATCTAGCCGAAAAGATTAACATCAACGACGGCATCTTCACTCTGATCGACATGGCCGGTCTGGAAGTACCCCTCCATCCGGTGGAAAAAGAAGGGATTAGGAGGGGGAAAAAGCTGGCTGCTCAAGCCGATGGAGTTCTCCTTCTCTTCGATACCTCTCGAAACGAAACTCCTGAGGATATGAAGCTAATCCAGAAATTCAAAAACAAGAAGACCGTTCTTGTCTTCAACAAGATTGACCTTCCTCTCGAAATGGACATAGACCGTTTGAGAAGAGAGGCAAACTCCCTGCCCGCACTCGAAATATCTGCCTTAAAAAGAACAAACCTGGGCAAACTCAAGGAGCGAATCTACGATTACTTTGTCCCTGCCAAAGAAAAGGAGGAGGAGGTTGTTCTTCACCTCAGGCAGAAGCTCCTTCTTGAAGACATCCTCAATAGCCTGAGAAAAGGAAAAGCTCTCCTTGAAGAAGGTCAGCCCGAGGAAGTCTGTGTGGAGGAAATCAGAAAGGCTATTCCCCTGATCGGCCAGATAACAGGGGAAATACGGGTGGATGATGTCATCGAGGATGTATTCAGCCGATTCTGCGTGGGAAAATAGGAGATGAGGGAAAGCTCCTTTTTGGGCGATGAAAAATAACGCTTTGTGTCAGATTCTGCCAAAGATTTTTCAATGCTTTCTGAAATGAATTTTGCGGACGAATATGAGGTGATAGTCGTTGGCGCCGGCCATGCTGGCTGTGAGGCTGCCTATGCCGCGAGCACAATGGGCTTTAAAACCTGCCTTATTACCATCCATCTCGAAACCATCGCCCAGATGTCCTGCAACCCGGCCATAGGAGGCCTGGCCAAAGGGCATCTTGTCCGGGAAATCGACGCCCTGGGCGGAATCATGGGTCTTCTGGCCGATGAGACAGGAATCCAGTTCAGGCTGCTCAACCGGAGCCGGGGCGGCGCTGTCCAGGCACCGAGAGCCCAATCTGACAAAGCCCTTTACAGAATGACCATGAAGAACTGGCTGGAAAAAGCGCCGAACCTGACGCTTTTTCAGGGAATTGTGGCCGAAATCCTGGTCAAAGACGGGAAAACTCAAGGGATTGTGACCCTTGATGGCAATCGGTTCCTGGCCAAGGCAGTCATTTTAACCCCTGGAACCTTCCTCAATGGGTTAATCCACATCGGCCTTCACAGCTACCCTGCAGGCAGAGCCAATGAACCTGCTTCGCACGAGTTGTGCGAGAATTTGAAAAGACTGGGATTAAGAACGTTCCGTTTGAAAACGGGAACGCCGATGAGACTCCATAAGGACAGCATCGACTGGAGCAAATTCACACCTCAGTTGGGGGACGAAGAACCGGTTCCCTTTTCTTTCCGCACCCGGAAAAAGCTTGAGAACAAGATCCTCTGCCATATCGGCTACACGACTCAAGCTACTCATGAGGTCATCAGAAAAAGCCTGGACAAATCCCCCCTTTACAGCGGGAGGATAACCGGGATCGGGCCCCGTTACTGTCCTTCTATCGAGGATAAAGTTGTCAAATTTCCCGATCATCAAAGACATCAGTTTTTCCTCGAGCCTGAAGGCCTGGAAACAGCCGAAATCTATGTCAACGGCATCTCCTCCAGCCTTCCTCTCGAAGTCCAGAGAGAAATCTTAAAAACGATTCCTGGCCTGGACCAGGCAAAAATACTGCGGCCAGCCTACGGAATTGAGTATGATGCGGTCGTTCCCACCCAGCTCAACCCCACTCTGGAAACAAAAGCCATCGAAAACCTCTACCTGGCTGGACAGATTAACGGCACTTCCGGCTACGAAGAAGCCGCTGCCCAGGGACTGATGGCCGGCATAAACGCTGCTTTGAAAATAAGGAAGAAAAAACCTTTTATCCTTGGCAGAGATGAAGCCTACATCGCTGTTCTCATCGATGACCTGATTACAAAGGGAATTGAAGAGCCCTACCGCCTTTTTACATCGCGCGCCGAGTACAGACTTGCGCTCAGGATTGATAACGCGGACAAGAGGCTGCTTTCTTATGGATACAATCTCGGGCTGATCCAGGAAAAAGACTATGAGACTTATTTGAAAAAACAGGAGAGGATAAATACCGCCCTCCAGTTCCTTCAGACAGAAAAAATCGCGACCGAAAACGGGGAAAAAATATCGTTGAAGGAACTGCTAAAAAAACCTGAAGTGAAATTCGAAAATGTGGTAGAATATAAAAAATTTTGCGAGCCCTTGGCAGATGAAGAGATACGTCATATCGAATCAGAGGTGAAATACGAAGGATACTTAAAAAAACAGGAGAAGGAGATTGCCAGGATCAGGAAGATTGATGAAGAGAAAATACCCGCAAACACAGACTTCAGAAAAGTCCCTGGTCTAACGAGGGAAGGAATAGAAAAATTGGAGAAACATCGGCCCCGGACAATGGGCGAAGCCAAAAAAATCGCGGGCATAACTCCTGCGGCTGTCATTAATTTGCATATTTATCTGAGCCTTCAGAAGAAAAAAGGGCAAAAAAAGTGTTCCACGTGAAACATCCATGAGCAAAATCATAGCCATAGCCAACCAAAAAGGAGGAGTTGGAAAGACAACAACAGCGATCAATCTCGGTGCCTCCCTGGCATTGAAAAACAGGAGAGTCCTGATCGTTGATTTTGATCCCCAGGGAATGGCCACAATCGGCTTAGGGAAAGCCAAAGGAGGCCATAAGGGAATCTACCAGGCTATCATGAACGGGCAGTACATGATGGACTGCATTCAGCCAACCGATGTCAACAACCTCTATCTTTCTCCCTGTTCTCAGGAATTGGCGGGAGTCGAGGCCGAGCTTTTCTCGATGGAGGAAAGGGAAAAAAGGCTGCGGGAGGCTCTGGGCAACATAAAAAAATTTTTTAACTTTATCCTCATCGATTGCCCTCCTTCCCCGGGTTTTCTGACTATCAATGCTCTGACAGCCGCTGATTCGGTCCTTATCCCTGTTCAGTGCGAATTTTTCTGCATGGAAGGCATTCCTGAACTCCTGCATATCCTCGACGAGGTGCGCAATTACCTGAATCCTTCTTTGAGAATCGAAGGAATTCTGCTGACGATGTATGACGAACGGACAAACCTTTCCAAGCAGGTCATGGATGAAATCAAGAATTCCCTTAAGGGAATCATATGCGAGGCTGTTATCCCTCGAACCGTTAAACTTGCCGAGGCTCCCAGCTTTGGCAAGCCTATCACTCTCTACGATATCAGGTCAAAAGGAGCTGAGGCCTACCTCAATCTCGCTCAGGAGATGCTACAAAAATGACAAAAAAAGCTTTAGGAAAAGGATTTGGGGCATTCATCCCTGAAGAGTACGGCATTTTGAAAGAGGAAAGGCTTGCGGAATTGGACATCGAAAAAATCAAGCCCAACCCTCTTCAGCCGAGAATGAAGTTCAACCCGGAAACCCTCGATGAGCTTGCCCGCTCGATTAAAGAATCCGGAGTGCTTCAGCCGGTCATCGTTGTCCCTGAGGACGATCACTACCGCATCATCGTCGGAGAACGGAGATGGCGCGCAGCTCAAAAAATAGGTCTCAAAAAAATTCCTGCCATCATCCGCTCCATGCAGAATGTGAAGCAGCTCGAGACTTCCCTTGCCGAGAACCTGCAGAGAGAGGACCTCAATCCTCTGGAGATAGCCCTGGCCTACCAGAAAATGATCCAGGACCTGAACTATACTCAGCAGGATATCGCTGACAGAGTGGGAAAAGACAGGACTTCTGTGGCCAACTACCTGCGTCTTCTCAAACTACCCCAAGAAATCCAGGACTATCTGGCAGAGGGAAAAATCTCGATGGGACATGCCAGAGCCCTGCTTTCTGTTGAGGACCACGAACTCCAGCTCTCTATTTCCAGCCAAATCATCCAGAATCAGCTCTCCGTTCGGGACATCGAGAGGCTAACCCATAAGTTCAGAAAAATGCCTGAAGAGAAGACCTCCGAACTCGATCCTGACTTGATGGCTCTTCAAGAAGAGCTCACCAGGCTGCTGGGAACGAAAATATCCATTTCAGGGAGCCAGAATAAAGGTGTCATAAAAATACACTATTTTTCGTTGGATGACTTGAACCGTATCTATGAAAAAATCAAAGGAGAGAACTCATGAAAGAAAAAAGAAGAGAAATTGACGAAAGCAAGATTACAGGTTTCCTCGATCAAGACACTGAAATCAAAGGAGACTTGAGCTTCAAGGGCTCGTTCCGGATCGACGGGCACTTTAAAGGGAATGTCGCTTCGGAATCAATCCTTATTATCGGGGATAAGGGTAAGGTTGAAGCAGACATAAAGATAGGCCAGCTCATCGTCAACGGCGAAATGAAGGGCAACATCCAGGCCAAAGAAAGGGTCGAGATAAACGCAACGGGAAAAGTCATCGGGACGATCATAACACCGATTTTGGTGGTGGAGGAAGGGGCTTATCTGGAAAGCTCCTGTCAAACAACGGATAAAATCCCCCAATCCATGCCAAAAAAGGAAATTGAACCGGAAGATAAGCCTTGAAACGAGCCACAGCCGTTATTCCCGCCCGATACCGCTCCGAACGTTTCCCGGGAAAGCCCCTGGCCCTGATTGGGGGAAAGCCCATGGTCCAGAGAGTGCATGAGGCCGCAGCCAGAGCGAAGTCCGTCGATCAGACCATCATCGCCACAGACGACGAGAGAATCTTTAGAGCTGCCAAGGATTTCGGAGCAGAGGCTCGGATGACATCCCCTCTTTGCCGTTCTGGCACCGACAGGGTTGCTGAGGTTGCCAGGGACTTAAAAACTCCGATCATTGTCAATATCCAGGGTGATGAGCCTCTTCTCAGGGAAGAGATGGTCGACGCCCTGGTGGCTGCTTTGCAGGACAAATCCGTTCCTATGGCCACACTGGCCTTCCGCGTCAACGACCTGAATTTTCTTCTTGATAAAAACAGAGTCAAAATCGTCACGGACAAAAACGGCGATGCCCTTTATTTTTCCCGTTCTTCACTTCCCTTTCAGGCATCCGATTATTTTTTGCAACATATTGGAATTTATGGCTACCAGAGGGAATTCCTTCTGGCTTTCAGCCAAATGGAGCCAACTCGGCTGGAAAGAACGGAGAAGCTGGAACAGCTCAGAGCTCTGGAGAATGGGTATAAAATCAAAGTCATCGAAACACCATTTTCTACGATAGGCGTTGATTCTCCCGACGATATAACCAGGGTTGAAAAGTATTTGAAGGAACATAGCCATGACTAAATACATCTTCGTCACGGGCGGAGTCCTCTCGGCTTTAGGCAAAGGAATCGCAGCAGCTTCCATCGGAAGGCTGCTCGAGAGCCATGGCTACAGGATAACTCTTCAGAAATTTGACCCTTATCTCAATGTTGACCCCGGAACGATGAATCCTTTCCAGCATGGAGAAGTCTATGTCACCGATGACGGGGCTGAAACCGACCTGGACCTCGGGCATTATGAGCGGTTCACATCCACCAAGACGGGCAAGGCCCATAACTGGACAGCCGGGAAAATCTATGAGTCCATCATCAGAAAAGAGCGAAAAGGGGAATATCTGGGTAAAACAGTCCAGGTCATCCCCCACGTTACGGATGAGATCAAAAATGCGTTCCATGCCGTGGCTGACGACAACGATATCGTCATCGTCGAAATCGGAGGCACTGTCGGAGACATCGAGGGATTACCCTTCCTGGAAGCCACTCGACAGATGAGGCTTGTCCTGGGGACAGAAGACACGTTATTCGTTCATCTGACGCTCGTTCCTTTCATCAAGACTTCCGGAGAATTGAAAACAAAGCCCACTCAACACAGCGTCCGCGAGCTTCGGGCGATAGGAATCCAGCCGGACATTATCCTTTGCCGGACGGATAGATTCCTCAGTCAGGACATAAAGGCAAAAATTTCCCTGTTTACCAACGTCCCCCTGGAAGCCGTCATCACAGCCAAAGACGTGGATAATATCTACGAGATCCCCCTGATTTTTGCCCAGGAAGGACTGGACACCATCATTCTTAAAAAATTGAATCTTCCTCTGAAGAAAAGGCTTCTCGGCCCGTGGAAAGCGCTTGTGGAAACGATGAAAAATCCCCGCGATGAAGTCCACATTGCCCTTGTGGGCAAGTATGCAGGCCTCCAGGACTCCTATTTAAGCCTGAAACAGGCCCTGGACCACGGCGGCCTCGCTCAAAACCTTAAGGTGAATATCTTCTGGATAGAAGCTGAGGAATTGGAAAAGAGGAATGTTGAGGAAGTCCTAAAAGAGGCAACCGGGATTCTTGTGCCTGGCGGCTTTGGCGTGAGAGGGATTGAGGGCAAGATCAACGCTGTGACCTACGCCCGGGAGCGCAAAATTCCCTTCTTCGGCATCTGTTTGGGGATGCAGGTGGCGACGATTGAGTTCGCCAGGAATGTCGCCTCTCTTCAACAGGCCAACAGCACCGAATTCAATCCTAAGACACCGCACAAAATCTTCTTCATGTGGAGGGAACTCAAAGGTGTTCAGTACCTGGGGGGAACGATGAGGCTGGGCCAGTTTTTGTGCCGCCTGAAAAAAGGGTCTTTTGCCGAGAAAGCCTATGGCAGAGCCAATATCTATGAGCGCCACCGGCACCGCTATGAATTCAACCCCGAATACGAGAGCATCTTAACCAAAGCAGGCCTTTTTATCTCTGGAAAAAATCCTCAGCACGACCTGGTCGAGATCGTTGAAATCAAGAACCATCCCTGGTTCCTCGGGTGCCAGTTCCATCCGGAGTTCAAATCAAAGCCCTTAAAGCCCCATCCTCTATTCAAGGCTTTTATTGGAGCCAGCTATGCCTACAAAACTCAAAGAAATCGTCATTAACGACAAAGTTAAGGTTGGGGGTTCAAACCCTTTCTTCCTGATCGGCGGCCCCTGCGTCATCGAAAACCAGGAGCACACGCTCTTCATGGCCAGGGAAATAAAAAAAATCTGCGAAAATCTCCGCGTTTCCTTTATTTTTAAGGCTTCCTACGATAAAGCCAACCGCTCTTCCATCTCCTCTTACCGGGGACCAGGCCTGGAAAAAGGACTGGAAATACTGAACTTTATCAAAAAAGAGCTCGACCTGCCGCTTCTTTCCGATGTCCATGAAACCAGCCAGGTTGAAAGGGCAGCCCGGGTTCTTGACGTCATCCAGATCCCTGCTTTTCTCTGCCGCCAGACAGACCTGATACTCGAAGCGGCCAGGACAAAAAAGCCTCTGAACATCAAAAAGGGCCAGTTCCTCTCTCCCTACGATATGAAAAATGTTGTCGATAAAGTCCTCAGCCAGGGAAACGAAAAAATCATCCTCACCGAAAGGGGAACGGCTTTTGGCTACAATAATTTGGTTTTTGATGTCCGCTCCATCCCGATCATGAAGGAATTTGGGTATCCTGTTGTCATCGACGCTTCCCACAGCGTTCAAAGACCGGGAGGCGAAGGGACCGCATCGGGCGGAGAGGCGAGATTCATCCCTTATATCGCCAAGGCTGGAATCGCAGCCGGCGCCGACGGAGTCTTTCTTGAAATCCATAACAACCCGGGCCAAGCCCTTTCTGATAAATATAATTCATTGATAATAAATGATTTGCAAAATCTGATAACCTCTCTCATTCGGCTGAAAAAAGCCAGAGACATGAACAACAATCTTAAGGTATAATACATGCCCATGACCAGAGATGATATCATTAAAACCGGCAAAGATGTCCTGGAGACAGAGGCAGGGGCGGTTAAAAAGCTGGCCTCTCTGCTGGACGACAATTTTGTAAGGACGATAGAGCTCCTCTCCCGGGCAAAATCGCGAGTGATCGTGACAGGCATGGGAAAATCCGGGCTTGTCGGGCGGAAAATCGCCGCTACCCTGTCGAGCTGCGGCACTCCGGCAATCTTTATCCACCCAGCTGAGGCGGGACACGGAGACTTGGGCATGATCGTCAAGGGAGATGTGCTCATCGCCATATCCTACAGTGGAGAGACCAGAGAGATTGTCGACCTCCTGAATTATCTGAAAAGAAGCGGGATCAAGCTCATCTGCATCACCGGCAACAAGAACTCCAGGCTGGCGAAACACAGCGATATCGTCCTTGAAGCCAGAGTCGAGAGAGAAGCAGGCCCCAACAGCTTAATCCCAACGGCGAGCTCAACCGCTGCTCTGGCCCTGGGCGATGCGATTGCCATTGCCCTGATGAAAAGAAAGGGATTCGCAGAAAAAGATTTCGTCTTTGTCCATCCCAAGGGACAGGCTGCCAAGAAACTTCTTAAAATTAAAAATTTGATGCATAAGGGTCGGCGAATCGCCCGGGTCCATCATAAAATCCCCATGCCCCTTGTCCTTGAAGAGATGACCAGGAAAAAATTGGGCATGACCTGTGTTATCGACGACGAGGAAAGGCTGGTCGGGATCATAACCGACGGCGACCTGAGAAGGGCGCTCCAAAAACACAAGAATAATCTCCTCCAGAAAACAGCCGGAGACTGCATGACCCGCAACCCGGTCACCATCGATAAAGAAGACCTGGCCACCAAAGCCCTCAACATCATGGAAGCTAAAAAAATCACGTCGCTGATCATCAAGACCAGAAACGGAAAGATCGGAGGAATTGTCCATCTCCATGATCTCTGGCGAACAGAGATGTTCTGATGACAATCGAAGAGAAAGCCCGGAAAATCAAAATGGTCATCATGGATGTCGACGGCACTCTGACCGACGGAACACTGCTCATTCTTCCAGACGGCGAAGAGCTCAAGTCTTATAACGTTAAGGACGGAACAGGTATCCTGCTCGCCCGTTTGGCCGGCCTGAAGACGGCGATCATCACCGGGAAAAGTTCAAAGTCGCTGGAAAAAAGGGCAGAAAGGCTGAAGATTTCAGAAGTCTACCAGGGAATTCTGGATAAAAAGCAGGCGCTGGATGAAATCCTGAATGCCAACAAACTGAAGGCTGAAGAAATCGCCTACATCGGAGACGACCTGGGGGACCTCGATGTGATCAAATCCGTCGGCCTGGCCGGAGCTGTGGCCGACGCTCACCCTGAGATAAAAAAATGGAGCCACTTCGTCTGCAGCAACCCCGGTGGGAAAGGAGCTGTCAGGGAGTTTATCGAATTCATCCTCCAGGCGCAGCATAAATGGCAAGCCATAGAAGCCAATTTCAAGGATTTTATCCAAAAAAAGGAAGAAATCTAATCTTTTTTCAGATAAAAATTTTCTTCCATTTTGAGTGGGCTATGCATGAAAGACCTGAAAGGGCCTTGCTCCAGTCGGATTTTTCACGCCATTCCCTCACCGCTCCCTCGGCGGTCTCGAAACTCCGCACCTCTGCCCGGTGCGTCAAAATTCAGTCCGAGTCTTCAGGTGACTTCTTTGAATTTTCTCGCTCGTGCTCAAACATCTCGACCGGCCGTCCAGAAGGACGGCTTTCCTCGTCAGCGGTTCAGGAAGGCTAAATCCTCCGATGTCGCTCGGCCTTTTCAGGTCTTTCTGAGTCAAGCATGAGTGATTTACTCACAGGAAACAATAAAATTTTAAACAAAAGAAGTTACTTTCTTCTTGAAGAGCTGGACATCATCCGCTAATTACTATCAATCCAAATACGGAGGAAAAAATTGGACATCAAACCAGAAATTTTTCGGGAGTATGATATAAGAGGGACTGTCGATAAGGATTTGAATCCTGAGACAGTGGAGCTGATCGGAAAAGGCATAGGAACATACTTTCGCCGGAATAAGAAAAAAGAAGTCGCTCTGGGACAGGACTGCCGGCTCAGCTCTCCCAGCTTTGCCGAAACCCTGATTCGGGGCCTTCAATCAACAGGCTGTGAGATCATTGAAATCGGCACCATTCCCACTCCTGTTCTTTACTTCGCCATCTATTATAAAAAATTAGAAGCCGGAGTGATGATCACCGGATCCCATAACCCGCCCCAGTACAACGGCTTCAAGATGATGATCGGCGAGGAAACGCTTTACGGAAAGATCATCAGAGAGATCTTCCATATCATCCAGAAAAACGATTTCATCGAAGAAAAGACAACGGCAAGACGAGCTATGGACATCATTCCCGAATACCAGGATTATCTTGTGAAGAATATCAAGCTCGATAAAAAATTGAAGGTTGTTCTGGATGCCGGAAACGGGACTGCCGGTGTCATTGCCGCTCCCATTTTCAAAAGACTGCGATGTGAAGTGCTCGAGCTCTACTGCGAGATGGACGGCAACTTTCCCAACCATCATCCAGACCCAACCTTGCCTGAGGCCCTTGAAGACTTGATTAAGAAAGTCAAAGCATCAAAGGCAGATATCGGAATTGCCTACGACGGAGACGGAGACAGAATCGGAGTTATCGACGACCAGGGAAACATTCTCTGGGGTGACCAGATTATGGTCTTCTTTGCCCGGGATATTCTCCGATCGCATCCAGGAGCCCCTATCATTTCCGAGGTCAAAGCCTCCAAAGTCCTCTATGACGAGGTCGAAAAGATGGGCGGCAAACCCATCATGTGGAAGACAGGCCATTCCCTGATCAAGAAGAAAATCAAGGAGGAAAAAGCCCTCCTGGCAGGAGAAATGAGCGGCCATATCTTCTTCGCTGACAGGTATTTTGGCTTTGACGACGCTATCTATTCCTCAGCCCGGCTCGTTGAGCTTCTCTCGCGGTCCAAGAAAAAGCTCTCCGAGATGCTCTCTGAACTTCCCAAAACATTTCATACGCCTGAAATCAGGGTTTATGCCTCGGATAAGGTGAAATTCAAGATAGTGGAAGAAGTCAAGAAGGAGCTCGCTCAGAAGTATCCGATCATCGATATTGACGGTGTCAGGGCCATCTTCCCTCATGGATGGGGGCTTGTCCGGGCTTCCAACACCCAGGAGGTTCTCGTTCTCCGCTTTGAAGGAGATACAAAAGAGGAGCTTGAGGCCATACAGAAAGAAGTCAAGCAAGTTGTTGAAAATGCTATAAAAAAACTAAAATAAGGAGACCGAGATGGACGTAAAGGCGGTGATCATGGCCGGAGGCATTGGCACGCGATTCTGGCCATTGAGCAGGAGGAATAAGCCGAAGCAATTTTTGCCGATTGTCAGCGATAAAACGATGATCGAGGAAACTGTTGGCCGCCTTCTGCCTCGATTTCCTGAAAACGCGATCTATACCGTTGCCAATGCCGGGCAGACAGAAATGATAAAAAGCCTGCTTCCCGGACTTCCAGGCGATAACTTTATTCAGGAGCCAAAAGGGAAAAATACAGCCCCCTCCCTGATGCTGGCCACAGCCAGAATCTATCTTCAAAACCCGAAGGCAATCGTTGCCGCCTTGCCAGCTGACCATCTGATCAAAAAAACTGACCTTTTTCTGAAAAAGCTCGAGGCTGGCGCTGCCGCATCTACCCAAGGAGAATTTCTCATCACCTTTGGCATACCGCCGACCTACCCTGCAACCGGCTATGGATACATTCAATTTTCCAGAGAAAATCCCCTGAAGGTTCAGGATGAGCCCTTCTATGCTGTCCAGAAATTCAAGGAAAAGCCGGAGCACAAGCAAGCCAAGATTTTTGTCAAAAAGGGAACTTATTTCTGGAACTCAGGAATGTTTCTCTGGCAGGCCGATGTCTTTGCCAGGAAAATTGAGCAGTTTGCCCCATCCCTGTTTCCCTACTGGGAGAAGATGCTTGAGGCCCTCGCCAAGAGAGATGAGCCTGCGATGGCGGCGATCTTCGAAGAAATTCCCTCCATATCCATCGACTATGCCCTGATGGAAAAGGCAGAAGGGGTCTTGATGGCTGAGGGAAATTTCGGCTGGTCTGATGTCGGAGCCTGGTCTTCGCTGTCAGACATCTGGCCTCAGGACAGGGAACGAAATGCCCTCAAAGGAGAAGGCATTGTCCTCGATTCCCAGAATTGCCTCGTCTACAACCCAAAAAAATTAACGGCCTTAATCGGCGTCAAGGACATCATTGTCGTCGACACCGAGGACGCCCTTCTGATCACCCACAAGAGCCAGGACCAGAAGGTCAAAAAGGTCCTGGAGATAATCAAACAAAAAGGAAAAAAAGAATATTTGTAGATTTCGCATTCGTTTTCTCACAAGTTCTCGAAAAATGGATTTAGTGGAAGAGTGAGATGTAATACCATTTGTGGCCGTAGCTACCCTCCTCAAATACTTAATATTTTTCATGATATTTTCCTTTGCCCGGATGGAAACTTCTATACCATTCCCGATCTTTTGAACTTTCCTGCGGCTTTTTTGACCGCCATGAGCGACTTCCTATTGTCCCTGACATCCCTTTTGTCGTGATTTATACTTCCTTACGATGGTTGGATGGGTAAAATCGACACAAAAAGGCACGCTTAGCCGCCATAGCCGAATACCAAATTATAAATACTCGTTTGTCCTAGAGGTTCTGGAAAAGGGGAAAATAATTTATAAGAAATAGTTTCCAGTTTCGATTGTCCTTTTTGCCTTCCTTGCAAACTAATCAGTAAATTCGAGAGATATTTTAAAATTGGTGATGCATACAAAGCGAAACTTGAAAATGAGAAAAAAAAAGATAAAATTCAATCATCTTCTTCAAATCTCTAATCCTTCTTTTTTTAAATATTCTACAATGCATTCTATAAATTTTTTTGTATTCTCAATCAATTTCTTGGCTTTCTCTTTCCCTACCGAACCTGAAGGGCCATAATCTCCTGCCTGTCTTATGTCAAACGCATCCGCAAGATAACGATGCAAATAGGAAGGAATTAAATCAGTTTTAACAAATTCCTTGCCAAAAGCAGATATAACTTCCTTGTGTTTGGAGAAAGCCAGGCCCCTGGTAAGTAATATGGCTTCTGCACCATAAAACATTGCATAATAGGACCGACTAGCAGAAAAATCAGGAAATCCGCTTTCTAATAAATTTTCTGCAGCATCCAAACTCTCTTTTGCTTTTTTTATAAGATCTGAAATATCTGCATTTTTCATACAGGGATTCCCTCTTTTTTTGCGTTAAGGATGACTGGTAATTTCCTTATTCTGTATTCTTCTTCCTTGAAGGGGATTATAGAAATCACAGTATCGTATTTTAAATCCAACTGCCATATCTCGTTAAAATAATTTTCACGTTCAGCCAATGGCGCTTTCATATCTTCCAGAAGTATTATGAGATCTATATCAGATCCATCAGTATAATCTCCACGGGCATAGGACCCAAATAAGATAACACTTTTTAATTTATCACCATATATTTCTTCAAGACACCTTTTCACTTCATCTAAAATTGTCTTGATCTTTCCCGGAATTTTTCTCTTCATCTTATCCTCTCCTTAAAAATTTTTTTCGGGAAATAAAGTATTTCTTTTTTTTGGCAGAGAACAATTTTCTGTAATATTTGTTTAATTTACCGCTTAACAGCTTTCGCTGTTTCTTATATCACAACAAAAAATCATGGTCAAACTAGGAAAATCAGATCTGGAAAAAATCTGAGGTCATAAGTCTTGAAAGTCAAATCTAAATCGATTAATTTCTAGATGTTCCGAAAAATTTGATTTTCAAAGAGCCTGCGTAGCTCATCGGTAGAGCGACTGATTCGAAGTCAGTAGATCGGGGGTTCTAATACGTCTGCTCGCTCTCATCACAGATGATGCCGAAAGCCTGAAACAGGCATTAGTGGCCAACACCCCTTCTCCAATAACCTTCTATGATGATGTGATGCAAGGAACCCGGCCAGGCCACCAACAAAGATAATCTTCAGAAACCTATCCATTTTCCTGACTTTCTTCTGGTTTAAAATTATATCGCCGTCTTAAAATTGATGTCAAAACAAGGTTGTTATTGCACCGATTTTTTTGTGGCAGACAGAATCATCATCTACCCCAAGCTGAGATCTGCCGGATCGTAGCCACCACTGGCTGCGCTGGGCTATATGAAGCTTCGGAGTTACGGTGCGTCGGGAATGGAATACTTTCATGACCGTCGGTTCGTCCAGAGGAAGATATCAAGTTGATTTCCCGTTGTTTCAGATCACCTCCATTCTTCAAATTCTTTTATCCCGTTCTATTGACAGGCTCTCCGACGATGATCTATATTCTTTGATAAGGGAAGGAAGGGAACATGATGGCAAAATGGCACATTGTACTCACACTTTCAAAAGAACTAAAACCAAAGCCCATTTGTAAATATCCCCTCCCAATTGAGATCGCCAAGAAATATTTTTTGATATCTATATCTTATCCGGTATTTTTTTAAAGGAGAAACGGGACATGAACAGATGGAAAATAATCGGGATACTATTTATCGGTATTCTCTTCCTTCAGTTTCATTTCTCATTCGCCCAACCGAAAAAGGACTTATCATCCGCCCAGGGCTATTACCAAGAAGGGGCAAAACTATGGAAACTCAGAAAATTAGAAGAAGCTAAAGAGCAGTTTAAAAAAGCCATTGCCGCAGACATCAATTTTACTCCTGCCCACCGAAGCTATATCGAACTGACCCTGAGTATGGCAGACGAATCCAGAACTGAACTCCAGAAAGAATATGAATTATTGCTGAAGGATCATCCCAATAATCCCATGATTCATTATTCGCTGGGCAAAATCTATGAGGATGACGCAGAGAAAGAAAGAGCATTCCAAAAAGCCATCGATCTCGACCCCAAATATCCCTGGGGTTATTTTGGCATGGCTTACATTCACATCCAAAAGAAAGAGATTGATAAAGCCATTTCCTGCTATGAGAAAGCTGTTGAACTGGACCCGAATGAGGTTCTCTTTTACAGCCAATTGGCAAGTCACGTTCGCCAGAAAGACCCTGTTCGCTACAATCAGGTTCAGGAACTGATTATTAAGAAATTTCCCGGGAGTTGGAATGCTGGTCTCATCCAGTTTGAACGGGCGAGCCAAATTGCCGATGAAAAGGAAAGGGTCGCGGCTTTTGAGAGCTACTGGAAGTCGAATCCAGATGGCCCGAATATCCCCATAGCTTTGATGCAGATTTTTAGCTATTGCCAGAAAAATAATCCTGAAAAGGGCGAAAAACTTGCCCGGGAAGTATTGACTTACCCCATGCCAAAAGATGAAAAACGCTCTCATTCTGCGGCCTACAATTTTCTGTTCACTAAAGCAATGAACAGCTCTGAGCCTTCTCAAATTAAAAAGATCGCCGATGAAATATTCAATTCCAATAACCCCGATCCTTCCCTTTATTTTGGAATCGCGAGCCAGTTCAAGGAAAAGAAGCATTATGATGATGCAGAGAAATTCTATCTTAAATCCCTTGAAAAAATTACACCTGAAAATGTTTATGGCACGCTCGCCCATGGCTCGTTCCCAGATGAACAACTAAAGGATTATTGCCAGGAAGTTTTTAATTGGTATCGTTCTGAATTCGGTCAATTTTATCTTACCGCTAACCGTCCCCAGGATGCCCTAACTCAATTCAATCTTGTCAAAATAAAAGAGCCAGGGGCCGATCATTACTTCAATCTGGCCAAAGCCTATCATCAACTTGGTGATAAAGAAAAAGCTTATGAGTATCTTATAGAAACGCTCTCTTTGGCTGCTCAAAGCGAGGCCCGAGATCTGCTGAAACAGCTGGCTGAAGAATTGAATAAAAAAGATGATCCAATACAAAAAGTCTGGAAGAAAAGATTCGAGGGGGCTATTCCAGCGCCGGATTTTACTTTGCACGATTTGGATGGAAACCAGGTCAGTTTATCCAGTTTTCGGGGGAAGGTTGTCTTGCTAAACTTTTGGTTTCCCGCTTGCGGTCCCTGCCAGATGGAATTTCCCCATCTCCAGAAGCTCCATGAAAAATATCAAGGTCAGGGCCTCAAGATTCTGCTTGTTCAGGTTACTCAATCGCAGGAAGAGGGCAAAAAATTTCTCGCCTCGAAAAACTATACGATGCAGTCCATTTATGCGGATTCGAAATGGGCGCAGAATAATTATGGTGTGACAGCTGTTCCTGCCAATTTTTTAATTGATCGAACTGGAAGAATTATTTTTAAAAGCACAGGATACAGCCCAGGAAAAGAGAAAGAAATTGAAGCCCAGGTTGTTGAATTGCTGGAATTTAAAGAAGGAATGAAGAATGAAAAATAGGGATGAATTGTGAACTGGTCGGTCTTCTATCTCTTTACTTGGATTTTGCTCTCTGTTGCCACGAAGGGTCGCGGTCATCTGCTATATTAAAGGTGAGCTGAGTCAAAAGCCTTCTTCCCGGACTTCCAGGCGATAACCTTATTCAGGAGCCAAAAGGTAAAAATACAGCCCCCTCGCTGATGCTGGCCACAGCCAGAATCTATCTTCAAAACCCGAAGACAGTCGTTGCTGCCTTGCCCGCTGACCACCTGATCAAGGATTCGGCCCTTTTTCTGAAAAAGCTTGAGGCTGGCGCTGCCGCAGCTGCCCGGGGAGAATACCTCATCACCTTTGGCATACCGCCAAGCTATCCTGCGACCGGTTACGGCTACATCCAGTTTTCCCTCAAAAATCCCATACAGATTCAGGATGAATCCTTCTATGCTGTCCAGAAATTCAAGGAAAAGCCCGAACTCAAACAGGCCGAGATTTTTGTCGAAAAAGGAAATTATTTCTGGAACTCAGGAATGTTTCTCTGGCAGGCCGATGTCTTCGCCAGGAAAATTGAGCAGTTTGCCCCCTCCCTGTTTGCCTACTGGAGAAAAATGCTTGATGCTCTCACCAAGAAAGATGAAACTGCGATGGTTGCGATCTTCGATGAGATTCCATCCATATCCATCGACTATGCCCTGATGGAAAAGGCAGAGGGAGTTTTAATGGCCCAGGGAAATTTCGGCTGGTCTGACGTCGGAGTCTGGTCTTCGCTGTCAGACATCTGGCCCCACGACAGGGAACGAAATGCCCTCAAAGGAGAAGGCATTGTCCTTGATTCCCGGAATTGTCTCATCTACAACCCAAAAAAATTAACGACCTTAATAGGCGTCAAGGACATCATTGTCGTCGACACCGAAGACGCCCTTCTTATCACCCACAAGAGCCAGAACCAGAAAGTCAAAGATATCCTGGAGATAATCAAACAGAAAGGGAAAATAGAATATCTGTGAATTTGCGTCTATTTTCTCATACGTGCGCGAAAAATGAATTTGATCGAAGAGTGATTTATAATTCCTTTCAGTGGTTGGATGGGCAAAATGGGCACAAAGATGTTCTCCCGCCGCTACAGCCGAAAACCAATTTCGCATCTTTCAGAGAAGTATTTTAATTGATATTGCCAGTAAGGCAGCAAATAAAGCGCTCTAGCTAGATAAAGGCGGATGGAGGCCAAGCATATGTCCAGTTTCCTGATTGTGAAATGGACATGACGACGAACGAAAATCGGCATAAGCTTGCACTTTTAGCGATCGTAGCTGAAAAATAAATTTTTTTCATTAGCCATAATAAATTAAACAAAAAATTCATATCTGGCGTAATCATAATAGAGATGAATGATAATTAAATTTTCCTAGAGAGTCGCCATGTCAAATCGGCTGAAAAGGGTTTTCTTCGCCTTTATCTCCTGTTCTTTTCTGATTTCGTCTCTTTTTCCCCAGAAGGGCAAGGTTCTTTGGTCATTTTCTCAGTTTGGAGAGCAAGATTTTTTTCACAAGCCTTCGGATATCGCCATTGATCCCTCTCTATCCAGAATCTATATCGCCGATTCCGGAAACCACCGGGTTGTTGTTTTTGATTTCCAGGGAAAATTTCTGGGAACGATCGGCAAGGAGGGACAGGGTCCAGCAGAATTCACCAAGCCAACAGGCATCTTTGTTTTGACCGACTCCCATCTGGCGGTGGCTGACTCTAACAGCAACCGCATCCAGATATTCGATAAGACCGGGACTTTAATTCAGGTTATCAATACCAAAGGAACGAAGGTTGCTGACCTGATCGTGACCGACGAGAAATTTTTTACCATCCCCTCCTTTGGTACCAGCGGCTATAGCCTGAATATGCGCTCCGATGATAAGAGCGAGCCTCTGGTGAATATGCTGGACGCTGAAGGAAACAAGATTCAAGAAATCCTGGTATCCGACTTCCCTGAATCCCATCCCTTTATCCGTGCCATCAAACACCGTGTCTGCCTCGCCCTTTCATCGGATAAAAAACTTTACTTGCCCTATTTTGCCATGAATGTCATCCAGGTTTTTGACCTCGACGGAAGAAAAATTGCTGAATTCGAGCGTCCCCTTGAGTTTAAACCAATTTCTCCCCATCTGAAACAACAGAGAAGTGCTGAAGGATTTATCCAGATGGTTGCCTCCCTGGACATGGTCAGCCAGGCGGCCCACTTTGGTCCGGACGGCCGGCTCTATATCCTGACACATACAGAAGCCTTTAACGAGCGCATCAAAAAGGCGAAAAAGCCTGAAGAGCTTCGCTCCTCGGCCATGCGCATCGACGTGATTGAGCCCTCGACTCATAGACTTGTCCGCACTATTCCGTGTGGTCCCGGCACTCAGGCCTTTGGCCTTCTGGATAAAGAGCGGCTTGTTTACATCCATGAAGACAGTCAGGGAGAGCTGATCCTCAAGTGTGTCAAGTATTGAATCTCATACATGAATATACCTATCAATTCATTTAAATATCTGGCACATCCGGCTTTCCAGCGATTATCTGGGTAAAGCTCTAGGCCGCCGCAATGTAAGCAGATCGCGATTTTGAAGTGTATTCTATTTCTAGTTCAAATAGTTTGTTGCCGACAAAGCCCCCGCCGCGCTTCGCTTAGCAGGAAATTCTGGTGGCCGCCGAGGCTTCGGCCGATTATTTCTCATAATCTCCTCTTTGACCTGAAGGCCTTCTCTATGCGATTTTGAACGCTTTTAAGCGTCTCTGCGGCATTTTGGGCCATCATGAGCGATTTCCGTTCCTTGACACCTTTTTTGTCACGATTTATATTTCTTGATGATGATTGGATGGAAGAATGGGCACAGAAATGATCAGTCCGCCATCTCTGCTGAAAATCAAATTCCTTTTCCTATCCTTCGCTGAGATAAATGGATGGAGTCAATCGCAGAAAGCTTAAAAGAGCTGGAGAATAAAATTGACGGATCTGAAATCGGCTAGTGTACAGTGAAGTTCGGACAACGGACATCGGGAAAAGGTTCATCGCCTTTATAGAATTTAGAAAATAGAAGAGAAAATCGGCGCCTTCAATTTGTGTACCGCAATTTTTGGCAAGGACTATTGTGAGGCTGAAAAATGGCGAAAATTCGATATCGAAAGGATATAAGATACTTCATTGAGATGGTGGGAATGTCATCCTCGGCAATCGGATATGTTACAGTTGACGGAAAGTATGCCTTAATCTTAGTCCATCCTACAAATTCAATTGCAGTTGCTCCACCAGTAGGAGAGAGACATCCAACATTCAGGGAGATTGTATTCTATACCAATTGCCTTGTCTATGATCATGATATACCTGGTTTTCATCTGTCCCACAAAACAAAAGGCCCTAATGAAGTCAATTGAAAAAGGCAGAGGTGAATATATTAACACTTCATACTGCCAAAGCCTCAGTATGGCCTATGAAACCATAAATTGTATTAGGCTTGGTCCTCTTGGATATGTCAATTTCCGGTGGCCCGGTTTCGACAAAGAAGTTGATATTCCATACACAAAGAAATATTCGCGAGTAGCAAAAGAACTCAGTTTGTATAGCATGGCGGTAAGACAGATAGATCCCCTTTCAGAATTCTTATATTACTACAGAGTTATCGAAAGCGTAACCTCATCTAATGGAAAAGAATGGATATTGAAAAACCTTGGCAGGCTGGTCAATTATGATTTTGGATTTCTCGAATTTGGTTCAGATGCTTTAATCGGGCGGCACAGACGAAGAACGAACGTATTCAGCATATATAAAATAAGAGCGCTAAAGAGAATGGAAGAGCTAAATAATAAGCTGAGTGGAAGAACCATAGCGGAATATTTTTACCATGAAAATAGATGCGGGATCGCACACGGAAAGGCGGATATTAAGGAATATGATTTTGGATTTAACATAGAAGGACTTTTCATCCCGATGGCGATCCCAAAGGACGGCCAAGTGCTTTCGAGATGCTTCCCGATCTTGTAACTCCAAAATACTCATTCAGGCCTGTTATTCCATCAGCACGAGGTGAGCATTCGCTTAGTCAGGCTGATTTATTCCCACATCTGCTGCAACTTCGGCAAGGGGATGCGATGAAATTGGTCCGAGCGGCCCGTATGTATCAAGATGCCCTATGGATGAGTGAATCTCAGCCTGCCTTAGCCTGGTTACTTCTGGTTTGTTCTGTAGAAACAGCGGCTGAACATTGGCGCAAAGTGAAAGAGACTCCGGTTGAAAGGCTGCTTGCTTCTTCTGTGTCCAAAGCGGTTAATATTCTGGAGGAAGCCGGAGGAATGGAATTAGTCAAGAGAATAGCAGCACTGTTTGCGCCCTACATAGGCGCAACCAAAAAATTTGTCGATTTTACTTTGTATTACTTACCTAAGCCGCCAGATAAAAGGCCGCCGGTTTTTGCGCAATTCAACTGGGATACTTCAAATATGGAGAGAGCGCTAAAAAAAATCTACGGTTATCGCTTAAAAGCCCTGCATAGCGGGACACCATTCCCAATTCCCATATGTGATCCTCCCATGAAGCACGGTAGCGAATTCGCAGAAATACCGCCGGGTTTAGCGGCAAGTGCTTGTGGGGGAGTTTGGGTCGCAGATGATATTCCAATGCTCTTGTGCACTTTCGAGTACATTGCCCGCAATGCTCTCTTGAATTGGTGGCGATCCATGCTTGATAAAAAATCGCAAAAATAAGATTGAATTCTTATTGAGTCGAAAGACAGGGGATAACGTTGGGATATTACAGCGTGAAAGGCCCTCTTATGCGCTCCAAATCATTTGCAGCATTAAAATGAATGGCGCGCAATAAAAATAATATTACATCATTGACATTGTCAATTTCATTTTCTATAATTCAGTTATGCCAATAAAAGAGGAAATCCGGGAGCTCTTGAAACAATTGGATGGGCGACGGACTGCAGCCGAGCTTGAAAGTGAGACGCTCGAATTCAAGCGCTGGGAACCGAATCTCAGGAATCTCCACAAGCTCCTGCGAGAAGAAGCAGTTTGCTTAGCCAACGCCAGGGGCGGGACAATTGTCCTCGGGGTTAACGATAAAGGGAGGACCAGAAAAACAGCGATCGCTGGCGTCGGTGAATATGATATTCCCAGTTTGCGCCGGGCGATTTATGACGGCACCGATCCCCACATTCTCGCTGATATCGAAGAACTTGTTGAGCCCGAGGGTACTCTCCTTCTCGTGCATATTCCCAGGGGATTGCCGCCCCACACGACAACCGATGGCGTAACGAGGATCCGGGTCGGCTCGGAATGCAAACCCCTGACGGGCCGAATGCTGGCGCAACTTCTTGCCAGCGGGGGCCAGCGCGACTTTACGGCCGAAACCGTGGAAGGGACAAGTCTTGATGACTTGGATCCGGTCGCCATGAGCGATCTCCGGCAGACCATCAGCGAGCAGGCGGAAAATAAGAGGCTTGCTAATCTGAATGCTAAAGAATTGACGGCAGCCCTCGGCCTCACCACAAACGGTTTTTTGACTATTGCGGCTATCCTGCTTCTTGGGAAAACCGAGGTCATCCGGCGCCTCATTCCCCAGCACGAAGTCACGTTCTTAAGGTACATTTCTCCGACCAGGTACGACCAGCGCCAAGATATGCAGGGTTGCTTGCTCTCCGTTCTCAAGGAGATGGAAAGGTTGATTTCGGTCAACAACCGAATCACAACCGTCCAGGAGCAGGGTTTTCGACAATTGGAACTCCCCGACCTGTCATGGGAAGTAAGCAGGGAAGCTGTGCTGAACGCCATGACTCATCGCGATTATTTCATCAGGCAGAGCATTCAGGTCGCTCTGCGCCGGGACCGACTGGAAATTATAAGCCCGGGAGGGTTCGTGGGTGGAGTGACGCCGGACAACATCCTCAGGCATGCTCCTGTTCACAGAAACGAACTGCTGGCCCGGGTTTTCCAGACGATCGGGTTGGTCAACCGTGTCGGATTAGGTGTTGGCCGGATTTACGAAGGATTATTGCAATTAGGGAAAGATCTTCCGCATTACTCGGCCGACGAGTCCCATGTGCAACTCACAATCCCCCTGGAATCGCATGCGGAGTTTGCTCTTTTTGTCAGGGAAGAAAAGCAAAAGGGCCGGGACCTTGTCCTTGATAACCTGATTCTGCTCCGCAAGCTTGTTCATGTTTCCAGTTTAGACCGCTGGACGGCGGCTGCGGCAATCCAGCTAAATGAAGAAGAGGCCGCGAAACGTCTGGCTTTGCTTCGGGAAGCGGGCTACCTGGTTGTCCGGGGCAGAGGAAGAAGTGCCACTTATGACCTGAAACGGGATCTTGCGGACAGATTGAGGGGTCGAGGCAGGGTTGATGCGGAGATGCAGCTTAATAGAGAAGCCACAAAGTTGCGCATTCTCAGCCTGTTGCAAGAGAGGGGAAGACTCACGAATTCTGAAATCCGGAGATTTTCCGCTCTGGATCGGATTCAGGTCTATCGCCTGGTCAAAGAGCTCGAGACCGAAGGAAAAGTCTGTTTTCGGGAACGCGGCCGCGCCGCATTTATTGAACTTGCTGATAATAAATAAAATGGTTCTCTTCCGTTTTGTGTGGCTCATTTAAAAGCCTCTCCAGAGTGGCCTCGCTCCCCTTCAGGTTTTTAACGCCGTTCCCTCGCAGCCCTTCTCGGCGGCTGCGTAACTCGCTCCGCTCAGACATACTCGCCGCCCGGCAAAGCCGGGTTCCCTCGAAGGGCAGTTCGGGAAGGCTAAACCTTCAATGGTCGCTTCGGCCAGCTCTGAGAGGCTTTTTGCTACCCATATCTTATTCACCCACACAAAATGGAAGAGAACCAA
>CAZJYC010000037.1:0-24537 GCA_964550165.1 uncultured Eubacteriales bacterium | reverse complement strand
TTTCTCGGGGGCGTTTGCCCGCCCTGCGACCGAGGGGACACACCCCCTCGGCTCCTCCTTCTGATTTGCGGCAAGCCACAAATCAGCAAAGCCCGCTCGGTTTCAGGGTTCGCTCTCTTCTTTGATTTTAAGAGATTGCGCAGCATATTCCGAGCAAAGCGAGGAATCTTCTTTGCTCCTCGCAACGCCCGCTCAGCCTTCAAACGGCTTTCTCACCGCTTAGCCTCCGCGAGGAATATCCTCAAGAGCGAACTCCGAGGGCAAAATCCGATATGGTCGCTGCGGCTTTTCCTCAAAACTTTTATCTAGGATAAAAAAGCCTATATTGACGGACATGGAAATACTTCCTGGTTTCTATTTTTTTCGTGTCAAACGTACCATTGTTCCGTATAATTATTGGTCGAGAGGCCACGAGAAGTCTGGATGGAAATTGGCGATTTAAGGACAAAATGAAAATTAATTTAGTCCAGGCGGCTGTCCACCAAGAGGAGCTGGCCTCCCGATTAATCTTGGAATGGCCTGGTCGAGACATCCGTCTTGTCGCCGGAGCAGACTTTGCTTATTCTGCTAAACGGAAAAAGATCGGAGCCTGCGTCGTTGTTCTCGCCATTCCCGGATTTGAGATTGTTGAAATTTCCCATGCTGTCAGGAAGGTCGATTTTCCCTATATTCCCGGATTCTTAGCGTTCAGGGAAGGACCAGCCTTTCTGGATGCTTACCGAAAGATAAAAAACAGGCCTGACGTTACCTTTATTGACGGAAATGGTGTCGCCCATCCAAGAAAAATGGGTCTGGCGTCGTTTGTTGGAGTTGTCTTGGATATTTGCACCATAGGATGTGCCAAGACTCCCTTTTATCCTTTTTCCCTGCCCGCGGAGAGGGAAGGAGCATACACTTTTTTCATGAATGAGAAAAAGGAAAAGGTTGGGATTTGCCTGAGGACGCGTTCTGGCGTGAAGCCAATTTTTGTTTCTCCGGGCCACAGAATCGACTTTGCAGTGGCCCGGACAGTCGTTCTCTGCTGTTCAAAGTTCAGGATTCCTGAGCCCCTCCGAGAAGCTCATCGCCGGGCAGGCCTTATATTTTCAGAAAGCGAGACAGGGAACTAAGGCTTCCCACAAAGCCGATGAACGTACCTCCAGCGATGAGCACGAGCACTTGGGAGAGAGAAAGATAGCGGAAGTTGATGAGTTCCTTCAGAGCTCCCAAAGATGAACCCAGATAGATGGGGAAGAGGTTGATCAAGAGAAAAAGCAGCAAGAGCGAGATCAATGCTCCCAGGATGCCCAGAACCATCCCCTCCAGGAGAAAAGGGACTCTGATAAAAGTGTTGGAGGCACCTACCAGACGGAGAATCTCTATTTCCTTTTCACGGGAAAAAACGTTGAGTTTGATCACGTTGGAAATGATAAAAAAGGAAGCAAGAACCAGTATTCCCCCAAGAAAAAAACCAACAGCCCGAGTCAGCCGGCCGAGAGATTGCATTTTGTCCGCCCATTCTTTGTTGAACTGAATATCCTCTATCCCTGCCATTTTGCGCATCTCTTGGATAAAAGCCAGAGTTTCCGCAGGAGAGAGGTTTCTCTCTTTCAGGGGAATCTCGAAAGAGCTGGGGAAAGGATTGACTCTTAAATTATCAAGAATTTCTTGAAGCTCGGGAAAATTTTTCTTGAACCTTTCCAGGGCTTGCTCTGAGCTGATGTATTGAACGTTTTGGACGAGGGGCGATTGTTTCAGGCTTTCCTCAATTTGGGTTTGCTGCTCTTGGGGAATGTCTTTCTCGAGGAAAAAGACGACGACCATATTTTTCGCAAGCTGCTGGGCAATGAATTGGAAGTTGTTGGAAAGGGAAAGGAAAATTCCAAAGATGAGAAAGGAGAGGCAGATGATTGTGATGGAAAAGATGTTGCGCACACGATGCTGCCAGAGGTTGTTCAGCGTCTCTTTCAGAAAATGTTTTAGTTTTTGAATAATCAGAGTGTTTCCTTTCTCAATAATTTTCCTTTGTAAAGGAAGAGAATGTTCTCGCCAAAATTACGAATCAATTCTCGGTCATGGGTGCAGATGATGACCGTCGCCCCTTGCTTGTTGATTTCCTTGAATAGAGCCATGATTTCAAAAGCAAGATCGGGATCAAGATTTCCTGTTGGCTCATCCGCCAGAAGAATCTTGGGGTTGTTGACCACAGCTCTCGAAATGGCGACCCGCTGCTGTTCTCCGTAAGAAAGCTGGGGTGGATACTCCCACATTTTATGGTGAAGATTGACCATCCTCAGCGCATTGAAGACTCGTCTCCGTATTTCTTTGCGGGGAATCCCAAGAATCCGAAGAACGATGGCCACATTATCAAAGACGCTTTTATGGAAAAGAAGGCGGAAGTCTTGGAAGACGATTCCCATCGCCCTTCTCAGCTTAAAGATTTTGTGTTCCGGGATGCGGAGAATATTCCGGTTATCGACGACGATCTGGCCCTGTGTGGGCAGGATCTCCCGGAAAATGATTTTAAGCAGAGTTGTTTTTCCTGAACCACTGGGCCCGGTGATGAACAGAAATTCTCCTTTGTTAACCTTAAGAGTGATATCGGAGAGAGCCCAACGGGGAGTCTGGTATTGCTTCCAGACACGGTAAAGCTCGATCATGATTTCACCTCATGAGCCGAGACAAGCCAGAGCTGTAAATCCTGCTGGCCTAACTTTCTTTATGGCCGTCCAATATCTCCTTTATGAGCCTGTTGACAAGCTCTGGATTGGCCGATCCTTTGGTTTCCCTCATGACCTGACCGATAAAAAATCCGAGGACTTGGACTTTTCCTTCTTTGTACTGTTTAAACGGTTTCGGGTTTTTGGCAATGACCTGAAAGATGATGTCCTTGATTTGTCCTTCATCGGAAATCTGGCCTAATCCCATTTCAGACATAATTATTTTTGGGGAAACACCATCGGAAGCCATTTCTAAAGCTGGGGGAGTCACCTTAGCATCTTTTTTGGCTCTTCGTATTATTTCTGGAAAAACGATTTCTTTGGCCGCTCGGAGCGTTATCTCATTTTTGTCGACCAAACCGATGAGCTCAGCCAGACTTCCTGCCGGCAAGGGGAAATCTTCCATATCCATGTTGTTTTCCTTCAAATACTGAAGCACCTCGCGCATGATCCAGTTGCTGGACTGCTTGGGATTCTGGGAGGCTCTGGCTGTCTGCTCAAAATAATCTGCCAATTTCTTTGAGGATGCCAGGATTTTCGCATCGTAGAGAGGAATCTGGTATTCTCGGACAAACCTTTCGATTTTTTCCTGGGGGAGTTCGGTAAGAGTGGTTTTGATTTTTTCGATGAGTTCCTCGGGGATGACCAGGGGAGGAAGGTCAGGCTCAGGGAAGTAGCGGTAGTCGTGAGCTTCCTCTTTGCTTCGCATGGGCAGGGTTTTATTCTGTTTGGCATCCCAAAGCCTTGTCTCCTGGATGACGGACTTTCCGGCTTGGATGAGTTTTGTCTGACGCTGGGCTTCGTACTCGAGAGCTCTCTGGAGGAAGCGGAAAGAGTTGAGGTTTTTAATTTCCACCTTAATGCCCAGTTCCCTGGAGCTCTTTTTTCTGACCGAGAGATTGGCATCGCAACGCAGGCTGCCTTCTTCCATGTTGCCGTCGCAGATTGCCAAATACTGGAGAATGGTCCTGAAAAGCTGGAGGAATTCGACCGCTTCTGAGGGAGAGTTGATGTCAGGTTTGCCGACGATTTCAAGAAGCGGAATGCCACTCCGGTTGAAGTCAAGGTAAGTTTTTTCCGAAGAATCCGCCATCCCGTCGTGTATGGATTTTCCCGCATCCTCTTCGAGATTGATTCGGTCAATGCCGATCGTTTTAGAAGTTCCATCCAAGTCGATTGTCAGAGAGCCTTCGCTGGCCACAGGGAAGTGGTATTGTGTGATCTGGTATCCTTTGGGCAAATCAGGATAGAAATAATTTTTCCGGCTGAAGACAGAGTGACGATGAATTTTGGCGTGGGTAGCAAGACCGACCTTGATGGCCATAACCAGAGCCTCTCTGTTGAAGATCGGCAAGGCTCCGGGAAGGCCGAGGCAGACTGGGCAGGTCAAGGAATTCGGTTGGCTTCCGTACTGGGTGCTGCAGCTGCAGAAAATTTTTGTTCTTGTTAGAAGCTGAGCATGAATTTCGAGTCCAATGACAGGTTCATAAATTTGAGAGCTCATCAATTCCGGGGACGATTATAACACATCGATTGCCTGATTCAAAGAAAAGGCTCCGGTTCACCCACACAAAATGGAAGAGAATCAACAAGAATAAAGATAGATCTGGGAGGAAATTGATATGTCTTATTTAAAGAAGGATGAGCTATCAAGCGAAAAGATACATGAACCATCCAAAAATGAGGGCTCCTAAGACCATAATCAAGAAGAGGAACAGACCGTATTTGATTTGCGCTTTTCTTTCCTCTCTGCGGATCAAAGACAAAACGATGCAGACAAATGCCGCATACACAATCATAGAGAGAAGATGGCTTTTCCAGATCATTTCTTTTTTCCAATCGCGATATCGTAGGCATCCAGCGCGACGAGATAATTCAGAAGCCCTGCGCCGGCTATGTAGGCGGTGCCGAATTCAAAGGTTATGTTTCTCAAATTCCCCAGCCCAAAAGAAAAGATTTTAGAAAGGATGTAGAAAAGGCCGATTCCCAGGTCGGAAAAGAAAGCGAGAATGGTTAGTGGATTCTCAGCCTGGAAAGAGTACACTTTTCCTCCCATGAACAGGCCGAGACCTGTCATGGCCATAATGCAAACGAAAAAAATTCCCCCTCGCCAGTATCTTTTGAGAGAGACGTGTCCCAATCCGGGAATGAACCAACCCACAGCCAGAGATCGTATCGATTTGATGTCCATGCGTACCGAACAAAAAATGATAAAAGAAATGTCAGGTCAAATCAAGGAGAATTTAAGATATTTTCTTGGGAAAGGCGATTTTGGATTTCTTTTCGAGTGAGGTAGAATAAAATCATGCCTGAGCTGCCCGAAGTTGAGACCATTGTCAGGAGCCTATCTCCGAAGCTCATCGGGCTTGAAATTGCGGGCATCAAGATCAATTACCTCCGCATTCTTCGAAGCAAGAATCTTTCTCAAGTTAGGGCGCTTAACGGAAGGAGAATAATCAACATCCGCCGCCGCGGAAAGATGATTCTCATCCACTGCGAAGGAAATCTAAGCCTTCTCGTCCATCTCAAAATGACAGGGCAGTTCCTGTTTTGTCCTAAAGAAGAGCCGATGGACAAGCACACGCATTGTGTCATTTCATTCACAAGGACAAGTCACGAGCTGCGTTTCAGGGATGCGCGCAAGTTCGGCTTTATCTCCTGTTTGCGGACTTCAGATATAGACTCCGCCAAGGAGCTGAGTGGACTCGGTCCAGAACCGTTGGAGATGGATTACCACCTCTTCCGAAAGCTCTTTCAAGGCCGAAAGGCACGCTTGAAGAGTTTGCTGCTCAATCAGAATTTTCTCGCAGGGATCGGCAATATCTATGCTGATGAAATACTTTTCCAGGCCAAGCTCCATCCTCTTTGTCCGGCGTCCTGTCTTGATGAGAGTGACCTGAAGCGGCTGTGGAAGTCGATAAAGGCTGTGCTGGAAAAGGCCCTTGTCCACAAAGGGTCCTCTATCCGCAGCTTCATGGATGCTGAAGGCCAAAGAGGCAACTTTCAGATGTATCACCAAGTCTACGGGAGGGAATCTTGTCCTTGCTCGGTCTGTGGTGAATTCATCCGGCGCCTTCGTTTAGGAGGAAGGAGCAGCTTTTTCTGCCCCGGATGCCAGAGAATTTCGTCAAGCGATTAGGGGAATATTCCCCTGTAGCGGTAAACCTCGGCAATTCGTTCGATGGCAATAACATAGGCGGCGCAGCGGAAAGAGACATTCCTCCGGGAGGCTTTTTCCCAGACCTCTTGGAAGGCTTTGACCATCTTTCTCTCTAGCTCTCTGCTGACCTGCTCTTCTTCCCAGAAGAGCCCGCTCAAAGCCTGAACCCATTCCAGGTGACTGACGACAACTCCTCCGGCATTCGCTAAAATGTCAGGAACGACAGAGATGCCGCGCTTTTCCAGGATTTCGTCAGCTTCCGGAGTTGTTGGGCCGTTTGCGCCTTCGACAATGATCTTGGCTTTAATTTTGTCCGCGTTTTTCCGATGGATCTGGTCCTCCAGGGCGGCAGGGATAAGGACATCGACATCCTGAAAGAGGAGATCCTCCTTGTCGATTTGTTTTCCAGGATGCTTGATCACACAGGCATGTCTTTCGACACATTCCAAAAGGCCAGGGACATTCAGCCCGCCGGGATCGACGAGCCCGCCAGAAACATCAGAAGCAGCAACAATCTTGGCTCCCATCTGGGAAAGAAAAAGAGCGGCATGGCCTCCGACATTCCCGAATCCCTGGATGGCGATTTTGGCTCCCTTGAGGCTTTTCTTTTTGGCCCTGAAATATTCTCGGACGATGATCGACAATCCTTTTCCTGTGGCTTCCTTTCTTCCTTTCGATCCTCCAAGGATTTCAGGTTTTCCGGTGACGATACTCGGCTCAGTATAGCCTTTCATCATGGAAAAAGTATCCATGATCCAGGCCATTGTCTTTGAGGTCGTGTAGACATCGGGCGCAGGAATATCGATATGAGGCCCAAGGAGGGGCATGATTTCTGTAGTGTAACGCCTCGTCATTCTTTCCAGTTCACTTTCTGAGAGTTTTGTGGGGTCGCAGATAATGCCTCCTTTGGCTCCTCCATAAGGCAGGTCCAAAAGGGCGCATTTCCAGGTCATCCAGGCCGCCAGCGCAACCACCTCCTCTTCTGAGACATTGGGATGGTAGCGTACACCTCCTTTGGTCGGACCTTTGGCGTCATTGTACTGGCAGCGAAAGCCCATAAAAACTTTGACCCTTCCGTTATCCATTTTAATCGGCACAGAAACTTTCAAGGTCCGCATGGGCTTTTCCAGGATCTTGAGCAGATTGTGATCAAGGTCGATTTCTTTGGCTGCCCTGTAGAGTTGTTTCTGAGCCTTCCGGGCTAACGAATCTTCGATCATTTTTTCCTCCTTCTTCTAAAGAACCTTACCCATTTTCTATCTTTGCCAAAGGAGGCTTTTTTTAGGTTTCAAATTTTCTTGTGTTTGACATATTTGATCCATTTATTATAATGGTAATTCAATTTTAGCTGCAATCATAACCATCAGAGCAGTCGAGCAATCCAGAGAGGTAGAAATCGCGCTCGATGAAAAGGTAAGAAACTCTATTCCTTACTCAGACAGAAAGATATCCTGAAAAGAGATGAGCTTGCCTGATGACCCTGATGGAAGAATTTTCGTACAGTCAAGGAGGAGAAATGCCTAAGAAAACTTTTGAAGGAATCATCCAGTTTGCCATCGAGAGGGAAGAAGAAGCCATAAAGACATACGGAGATTTTGCCAGCAAGACAAAGACTCCTGGCCTCAAAAAATTGTTCACGGAGCTTCAGGGAGAAGAAAGAAATCATAAGAAGCTTCTTCAGGACATAACAAAAGAAAAAGTTGAGAGGTTGCCGATTAAAGAAGTGGCCGATTTAAGGATTAGCGATTATCTGGTTGCAGAACCTCCAACTGCCGATATGACTTTTCAAGACCTTCTTATCCTTGCAGCCAAGAAGGAACAGAAAGCTGTCAAGCTTTATTCTGACCTGAAGAAAAAAGTGAAAAAGCCGGACCTCAAGAAGCTTTTTGATTTTCTTGTCCAGCAGGAAAAATCTCACAAGCTGAAGCTGGAAGAAGAATATGAGAAGCATGTCCTAAAATGGGATTGATTTTTAACAGGTGAATGCACAGCGTAGAGCTTCGAGCTTTAGAATCGGAATTCCATCCTAAGGAGTGTCATCATGGAGAAATGGGAATGCACGGCTTGTGGTTATATCTACGATCCTGAAATAGGTGATCCTGAGCACGGCATAAAGCCGGGAACTCCTTTTGAGGACTTGCCTGATGACTGGGTTTGCCCTCAGTGTGGAGTGGCCAAGGAATTCTTCCAGAAGATTAAGTAGGCTAAAGGATTGTATTGGCCATGAAGATCTTGATTGTCGGAAATGGATTGGCGGGAACCATCGCTGCCAAGACTCTTCGTGAGCTTGACCAGAGAGTCGAAATAGAAATCTATGCAGAGGAGAAATACCATTATTATCCCCGGCCGAATTTGATTGAATTTTTAGCCGGGAATCTTCCTTTTGAGAAACTTTTTGCTTTTCCTGAGACCTGGTTCAAAGAACAAAGAATAGCTGTTCACCTTGGGAAACCAGTGCAGAAAATTTTTCCAGATTCGAATGAAGTGGAGGTTGCGGGGAAGCGACAGACATATGATGTCTTGTTTCTTGCCAACGGTTCTTATGCGGTTATTCCGCTTTTTAAAGGAACGGATAAGAAAGGAGTTTTTACGTTGAGGACCGTCGAGGATTCTCTTCAAATCCTCGATTATCTCAAGAATCATCAAAGGATTGTTGTCGTCGGAGGCGGGCTTTTAGGTTTGGAAACAGCCCGGGCGTTAAAAGCAAGAGGAGCAAAGGTTGATGTGGTCGAATTTTTCGACAGGCTGCTTCCTCGCCAGCTTGATGGCCAAGGCGCCTCTCACCTTAAAAGTCAAATCGAAAAAATGGGAATAAGGATTCATCTTGGCTTAGCCACCGAACAGATTCTTGGACAGGATGAAGTGAAAGGCTTGCGGTTTAAAGGTGGGAAGGAAATCATGACCGAGATGGCCATTGTGGCGGCAGGTGTGAAGCCCAGCATCCAGATCGCCAAGGACGCTGGTTTGGAAACAGATCAAGGGCTCATCGTTGACGATTATCTTCAATCCAGCAGGCCAAAGATATTTGCTGCCGGCGATGCTGTTCAGCACAAAGGCAAAGTCTACGGGATCATCCCCGCCTCCTTTAACCAAGCCCGGATTGCAGCTTTGAATATCCTTGGCCAGAAGAAAACGTATGAAGGGACTGTGTATTCGAACACCTTGAAAGTTGTCGGAATCGACCTGAGTTCAATAGGGAATGTCAATCCCGAAGAAGGTACAAGTGAACAATACAGGAAGGAAAAGAAAGAGGAAGGTCTTTACAAGAAAGTCGTTGTTCAGGATGGAATACTTGTGGGAGCTATCTGGTTGGGGACAAAAAAAGGAGTGAACGAAATCAGTCGGGCCATAACCCAAAAAATAAATGTTGAGAAGTGGAAGGATTCTCTCTTAGAAGACGATTTTGACTTTTCGGTTTTATGAAAACGAAACGGCTCTCTTCCATTTTGTGTAGCTTATCTGAGAACCTCTCAGAGATGGCCGCGCTCCCCTTCAGGTTTTTAACGCCGTTCCCTCGAAGCCCTTCTCGGCGGCTGTGGATCGCTCCAGCTAAGCGGTTCGAAAACACGCGGGCTTTGCTGCCCCAGCGAGCCAAAAGCGGCTCGGTTCAAGGCTTCGCTCGGCCTTCCACACGGTTTTCTCACCACTCAGCCTCCGCGGGAAGTATCTTCAATGGCAGCTCGGTAAAGCTAAACCTTCAATGGTCGCTTCGGCCATCTCTGAGAGGCTTTTTTCTACCCATATCTCCTTCATCCAAACAAAATAGAACAGAATCAACTAAACTTTTTCTTTTCCTTTTCATCCTATTCACATTCCTTGCACCTCTTCGTGCGGAAACGAGCGGCTACCTTGCCGCTGCCTATACAAAGGGCCAAGCGCAAGCGGAGACCTCCCGGGGGAGTTTCCAGAATCCCCTCCTGGGGCTCATTTTTTCAGGAGATGTCACGGCGAAAATAGATTACATTACAGAAGTCCGACTGTGCGGAGAAAACCGTGTGGAACTGGACCAGATTCTGTTAAGGCTGAAGCCTTCTGATGCCTTCCATCTTGAATTGGGTCTCTATCTTGTTCCTTTCGGACGTTACAATCCATTGAACCGTCCCCATCAGACCTTGCTCATTCATGATCCGCTTCCTGTGGAGAAATTTTCGCCTTCACACTGGAGAGATGTTGGAGTTCTTTTGGAAGGAAAAATCAGCAATTTTTTTTATTCGGCCTATTTAGGCAATGGTCTAGCTGAAAGTGAGCGTCTGAGCAGAGGCCAGCAGTTTCAGGACAACAACTCGGACAAAGGGAAAGGAGGCCGAATGGGCATCGCCCTGAGTCGCTGGGCTGAGGTTGCTTATTCCTTTTACCGAGGGAAATGTGATGAGAGCAACGAGCGAGACCTTACCCTTCAAGGCGTGGATGTGATCTGGGCGACCGAGTCTATTTATGTTTTATCTGAGTACTCAAAAGCCCGTATCGAAAATCCTGAAGATTTCCTCAAGGGCGAAGCAGAAGGCTATTTTGTCCAAGTTTCATTCAACATGGGCAACCTTCATCCTGTTGTCTGTTATCAGAAGATAAAATACAATGATCCTTTTCATGGCCAGGGATTTAGCGGCCCGGATTCTCCTGGAGAGGGAATTTCAGAGCAAAAAAATCGGTGGGCGCTTGGCTTCGGCTATTTTTTCTCGGAGAACGCTCTTCTCAAATTTGAATACGATATCAACCGTGAAAAAGATTTGGAGTTGAAAAATAATTCTTATTCGGTTCAAGTGGCTTTAAGTTTTTAGCCTTGTTTCGCGAATTGAGTTCTGATACAATTCAAGCTCAGAGAGATTTCATCCTGAGTTCAGAAATAGATAAAATTTTCTGAAGGATTTTTATGGCCAATTTACACGTTGTTGGCACTCAATGGGGAGACGAAGGAAAGGGAAAAATTGTAGACCTCCTTGCACCTTCCTTCGATATCGTGGCCCGCTATCAAGGCGGTCATAATGCCGGACATACCGTCTATGTCAGCGGGAAGAAAATCGTCCTCCATATCGTTCCTTCCGGGATTCTCCACCGTGGCAAGCTTTGCGTCATCGGCAATGGAGTTGTTCTCAACCCAAAAGCTTTTCTGGATGAAGTTGAGGAGCTCAGAAAATACGGTGCTGAGATTGATGACAATATCGTGATCAGCAAGAATGCCCATCTCATTCTTCCCTATCATCCGATCGTCGAGAGAGTCAGCGAAGAGAGAAGAGGGGCAAAAAAGATTGGAACCACCTGCCTGGGGATCGGACCTTGCTACGAGGATAAAATGGCTCGACGGGGAATCAGAGCCGGGGATCTTTTGGATTTATCAGTGCTCAAAGCTAAGATTGAAGAAAATGTTGAAGAAAAGAAACGTTGCTTATCTCATTCCCAAGAAACAATCCTCAACGCAGAAAAAATCTACGAGGAATTTGTCTCCTATGCTTCAAAGATACGAAAATATATCAAAGACGTTTCGATTCTTCTGAATGAAAAAATCAAAAAAGGAAAATCCATTCTCTTTGAGGGAGCTCAGGGGACTCTTCTGGATATCGACCATGGAACCTATCCTTACGTCACCTCGTCCAGCTCAACCGTCGGCGGAGTGTGCACAGGCTTGGGAATTCCGCCCAAAATGATCGATGCGGTCCTCGGAGTCGTGAAAGCTTATACAACTCGGGTTGGAGGAGGTCCTTTTCCCACAGAAATATTTGACGAGAGGGGAAAGAGACTTTCTGAAAAAGGAAATGAATTTGGAGCGACGACAGGGCGGCCGAGACGATGTGGATGGTTTGATGCTGTAGCTGTCAGCTATTCCTGTCTTTTGAACGGAATCGAAAAGATTGCTCTGACCAAGCCTGACGTTCTCGATGATTTTGACGAAATCCTCGTTTGTGTGGGATACACATACAAAGGCGAAATGCTCCGTACCTTTCCCACAGAAAGCTGGGTCCTGGAAAAAGTTCAACCTCAATTTAAAAAAATCCAAGGATGGAAAAAATCGATTCGTAAACAAAAAGATTTTTTTTCCCTGCCGCAAGCGTTTAAAGATTATTTAAAACTCATTGAAGATACCGTTCGGGTCAAAGTTGCTATTGTCTCCACGGGAATGGAGAGAAGTGATACGAGTCTGATCGAAGATGCGTTGAAAGATATTGTTGACTTGGAAAAAGTCAAAAAAGAAATGGTCTGATTTTTTAATTTTTTCCATTCTTATTCTTTCATTTATTTGATAGTGCGTTCTGCGATGATTTTTTTAAGTTTCTTTTTTATTTAAAACATCGGGTTTGAATTTTTGAATTGTAATCGCTGCTGTGTTGTGAAAAAAAATTTCTAAAAAATTTTTTTATTTTTTTTAAAAGTTTTATTGACTTAACTATAAAATAATGGTAAATAATTCACAAATGCTTAACGCATTATTTTAAAAAGGAGGTTATTAATGCCCGCAAAGAAAAAAGCCAAAAAAGCAGCGAAGAAGAAGACGACCAAGAAGAAGGCCACGAAAAAAAAAAGATAAGTGCTAAAGTCAGAAAGCCTGCATACGAATGCAGGGTCTGTGGCTATCGCGTAGTTGTGGATAAAGCTTGTGGTTGTGTTCAGAAACACGAGTTGATTTGCTGCGGACAACTTATGGTCAAGAAATAGGAGGATCAAAGAGAAAGCAAAAAAAATACAATTAATTGATTCCCGAAGCGCAATATCGTGGGCCGGAAACAAAGGGGATTTATCCGCTAAAAAATAAATTCTCCTCTCCTTGAGGAAGAGAAGAATTTTCTACGCTTCAAAAAGATAAATAGATCTCTCTTTTTTATAAAAATATAAACAATCCCTCTCTCGATGAATTGAGATTCATCGCCTTTTGTGATAAAAATTAAATAACTCTCTTTTTGAAAGATCAAGACCTATGCCTAAAAAGCATCCTGTGGATAGAGAGGATGATCTGCGCTTTAGCAGTTCAAAGCAATTTGAAATCTATTCCCTGATCTCTGAAAAAATCAGTCTGCTCAGCGATCTGAAAACAACTCTGAATGAAATTCTTGCTATACTTAAGCCAGTTACAGGATGTCGCCATCTTGCCATCCGGATTATCGATCCTAAAGGCCACATTCCTTTTTTTGCCCATTTTGGATTGGAAAAAGAATTTATCGAGTCTGAGAACTGGCTGACAGTCAAAGATTGTCTCTGTGGCTATGTGGCAAGAGGTCTTCTGGAGAAAACAATGCCGGAAATCACCGAATATGGATCCTTTTTCACCGGTTCGATGAGCCGATTCATGGCCGGCGTGAAGACAAAATATCCTGAACTTGCTGATGGAACTTTGCGCGATGTCTGCAGGAGCAGAGGATACGAATCTGTGGCCATCGTTCCTGTAAAATCCAAAGGAAAGATTATTGCTGAGCTTTATCTTTCTGACGAAAAGGAAAATCTTTTTCCTGTCGACACAATCCGTTTTTTAGAGAAAGTTTCTATCCAGATTGGAATCGCCATCCATAACTCCCAGCTTTACACCGAATTGAATGAATCTCAAAGAAAACTCATGGATCTTTTTCATTCCGCATCGATCGGCATATTGGAGCTGGATACAAAAGGATATGTCCTGCAGATCAACAGCAAAGGCGCCGAACTTCTGGGTTACTCATCTCCAGAAAAGCTGTTCGGCCAGAGCATAAAAATAAGCGACCTCAACGTGGATAGAGATAAGTGGGAAAAGTATATAGAATCCGTGGATCTTTTTGGAGCAAGCAGCGTTCACACTCTTTCTTTCCGGGTCGGACGGGAAAAACTCTATCTAGAATTTTCTCTTGTCTCGGTCAAAGATTCCAAAGGCAATATCACGGGGTACCGGGGAACATTCCGGGATGTCACCGACCGAATCAGGCTCGAAGAGGAGCGGTTGAATAAAGCAAGAACAGAATCCTTGAAGAACAGGTATTATCAAGAAGCATCGGCGTTAAAGGACGAGATAAAGTCCGAATATCCCTTTGATGAAATGATCGGCACAAGCCCGGCCATGCAGGAGATTAAAAAGCGCATCGAGCAGGTGGCCTCAACAGATACGACAGTCCTCATCAAAGGAGAGACAGGAACAGGAAAAGAATTGGTCGCCCGCTACATTCACGAGCTCAGCTCACGCAAGGATAGAATTCTGGTCAAGGTGAACTGTGCCGCACTTTCGGAAGGTTTGATCACATCAGAGCTTTTCGGGCATGAACGAGGAGCATTTACTGGAGCCATACAAAGGAGAATCGGAAGGTTTGAGTATGCGGACAGAGCGACAATTTTTCTGGACGAGATTGGAGACCTGCCACCTGAGACTCAGGCGATGCTTCTGCGCGTGCTCCAAGATGGAGAGTTCGAAAGAGTGGGGAGCTCAAAAACGATCAATGTGGATGTGAGAGTGATTGCGGCCACCAACCGCGATTTAAGGCAGTTGGTCAAAGAAAAAAAATTCCGCCAGGACCTTTTCTTCCGCTTGGATGTCTTTCCCATAGAACTGCCTCCACTGCGGGAAAGAAAAGAAGACATCCCTCTCCTGGCAGCCTACTTTTTAGAATTCTTCGGGAGAAAGCTCGGTAAAAAAGTCGATAAGCTGAATGATAAGACGATGGAACTTTTTATGAGTTATTCCTGGCCAGGAAATATCCGGGAATTGCAGAACATTATCGAGCACAGTCTGATCATCTCCAGAGGAGGGACTCTCGAAGTCCCGAAAGCTTATTTCGCGCAAACTCCTTCAATCGAAGAAAAAATGGGGCTTGTCCCTCTTGAAGAATTCGAAAGAAAGTACATTCTCGAAGTTCTCGGGCAGACTCAAGGGGTCATCTATGGGCCGGGAGGAGCAGCCTCCATCCTGGGGTTGAAGCCCTCAACGCTCCAGAGCCGGATAAAAAAATTAGGCATCGTAAAAAGGAACTACGAGAGGCCATCGTCTAGTTCTTGAGGGAAATACCGATATTTCGGTACTCAGCGGGGGAATTTCTTTGAGAATTTGGACATTCCCGCGCATTTTCTCCTCAATATCAGAGAAAGACTCAGGCAAAAACCATCATTTCGTTTGGCACATATATTGCTTAATATGTTGTCTCTAAGGTTTTTTACAGTATTATAGAGCGGAAAAGATTCCTGTCGGGTTGATTTATAAAGAGGAAAAGCCCTCTTTTGAGGAGCAAGTTCTCCCGGAAAAGGGCAGGCCGCTTGTTTTCTCCGAGCTGGAGCCAGATATCCCGCGCTTGGAGAAAATCTTGGATAAGTTTGAATAATGGTATTAAAATATAGTGTTATTTATGAGGAGGCTATTGATGAAAGAAAAAGTGGAAAAAGCACTGGATAAGATTCGCCCGTCGCTCATGGCTGACGGAGGAAATGTAGAGCTGGTCGATGTTGAGGAGGGCGTGGTTAAGGTCAAACTGACCGGCGCCTGCGGCGGATGTCCCATGTCTCAACTGACGCTCAAGATGGGTATTGAAAGATTTTTGAAAAAAGAAATTCCGGAAGTTAAAGAAGTTATCGCCGTTTAAAAACTTCAGCCCTGGCCTGGAGTTTGGATGATCCGATGTCGATTCAAGAGGAGAAAAAATGAGAAGAGTGTATCTTGACCATATCGCCGCAACTTGTCTCCATCCCCTGGCTCTGGAGGCCATGCTTCCTTACTTGAAGGAAAAGTTTGGCAATCCTCAGAGCCTCCATTCCATCGGCCAGGAAGCGTCTGCAGCAGTCGAGGAAGCCCGGGAGAAAGTTGCACAACTCATCAATGCTCAGGCTTCGGAGATTTTCTTTACTTCCAGCGGCTCTGAGTCGAACAATTTTGCCGTCAAAGGGCTTACTTTAGCGAATCAGAACAAAGGAAGAAATATCATCCTCTCAGCCATTGAGCATCAATCCGTTCTCCATTCAGCCAAAAGCCTGGAGAAGCTGGGTTTTAATGTCAAATGGGTTGGCGTGGACAAGTATGGATTGATCGACCCTGAAGATGTCAAGAAGGCCGTTACCAGGGAAACGGTGCTTGTCTCAGTGATGCTGGCCAACAGCGAAGTGGGCACCCTAGAGCCCGTTCAAGAGATCGCCGAGGTTTGCCGCTCGCGCGATGTCCTCTTCCACACGGATGCGGTGGCAGCGGTGGGCAACATTCGCGTCAACGTCAAGGATTTGGGCGTCGATAGCTTGGGCCTTGCAGGAAATCAATTCTACGGCCCTAAAGGGAGCGCAGCTCTGTACGTCAAGAAAGGGACAAGAATCTTTCCCTTCATCGATGGCGGCATTCAGGAAGGAGGAAGAAGAGCTGGCACAGAGGATGTGGCGGCCATCGTCGGCATGGGAAAAGCGGCAGAGATTGCAAGCAATGAAATGGACACTCGCACGGGAAAAATAAAACCATTGAGAGACAAACTGATTCAGCAGCTTCCTCAAAAAGTTGGCAACGTGCTTCTCACCGGGCATCCTGAAAAAAGGATGCCTCATCACGCCAGTTTCTGTATCGAGTTCATCGAAGGGGAAGCGATGCTCCTCAACCTGGACATGAAGGGCATTGCCGCCTCGAGTGGATCTGCCTGCACTTCGAGGGCTTTGAAGGCTTCTCATGTCCTTCTGGCTATGGGACTGGACCATGCTCTGGCCCAGGGATCTCTTGTTTTCAGCCTGGTCGACGAGACGACTTCAGAGGATATCGACTATCTTCTCGAAGTCTTCCCGCCGATCATCCAGAGACTGAGGTCAATGTCTCCCTTATACACACAATACTTAAAGGAGAAGGAAAAATGATCTACAGCGAGAAAGTTATGGAACATTTTCAAAACCCAAGGAATGTCGGTGTGATTCAAGATGCCGACGGAGTCGGCGAAGTTGGCAACCCTGTCTGCGGCGATATGATGACGTTTTACATCAAGGTCAAAGACAACCGGCTGGAGGATGTGAAGTTTCAGACCTTTGGCTGCGGAGCAGCCATTGCTGTTTCGAGCATGGTCAGCGAAATGGCCAAGGGAAAGACGATCGAAGAGGCGCTCAAAATCACCAACAAGACCGTGGCCGAAGAACTGGGTGGCCTGCCCAAGAACAAGCTGCATTGTTCAAACTTGGGCGCCGATGCGCTGCACAAGGCCATTGAAAACTACAGAGAAAGACAAAAAGCTAAAAAGAAAGCTCCCAATAAATCAGTCGAAGCTGAAAAATGCTACTGTCCTTATTGCGATGGTCCCATCGAGGGCTTAGAGGATTACTGCCAGAAATGCCAGATTGAGCTTGAAGCCTGTCCGGAGTGTGGAAAGCCCTCCAAGAAAGGCGAAGAGAAATGTCCCCATTGCGGAGCAACAAAAGTGAGTGTTTGATCAAAGTTGTAGCGCGAGATTTGAGATGATTTAAAATTTATTCATTTCTAAGAAAGGAATTTTTGAATAAAGAGGAGTGATTAAAAAAAGGAAAAAGAGATGAAGGCCGATGTCAGATTGGATTGTTACGGCTTGCTCTGCCCGATGCCCATCATCCAGACAGAAAAAAAACTCAAGCCAATGAAAGTTGGAGAGGTTCTGGAAGTGATATCCACAGATGAGGGAATTAAAGAAGATATGCCGGCCTGGTGCAGGCTCACCGGACAAGAATATCTTAGGTTTGAGGAAGAGGGCGAAATCATAAAAGTCTATATCAGGAAGGTGAAGTAAATGCTGAGAATCACCGCCAAGAAAGAGGGGAAGGGGATCAATGTCCTCTACCTTGACGGCAAGATATCCAAGGAGTGGGTGAGAGAGCTCCGGTCGGAAATCGATAAGGCCATCAGCCAGGGAGAGAGAATCATTCTTGATTTTTCAAGAGTCAACTTCCTCGATGAGGAAGCAGCGGCGATGATCAACAATTTTCCTCTCCAAAAAGTTGAAAAAAGGAATTGCTCCTTGTTTATCCGGGGGATGCTGAGAATGGAAAATCGGGGTGAAAGTTGAAAAAAGAAGAAGCGATCAACGCCGTAAAAAAGCTCAAGAAGGAAAGAAAGGCCATCATTCTGGCTCACAATTATCAGCTTGGAGAGGTTCAGGACATTGCCGATTACATCGGCGATTCTTTGGGACTGAGCCAGAAAGCTGCTCAGGTGGAGGAGGACATCATCGTCTTCTGCGGAGTGCATTTCATGGCTGAGACCGCATCGATCCTGGCTCCCCAGAAGACAGTCCTTATCCCTGAGATTAAGGCCGGCTGCCCCATGGCTGATATGATCACAGCCTCAGAGATGAGGGAGTGGAAGAAGAATTATCCGGGAAGACAGGTCGTCTGTTACATCAACACCTCGGCCGAAGTCAAAGCAGAATGCGATGTCTGCTGCACCTCCGCCAATGCGGTTAAGGTCGTGAATTCGATCGATGGGGACGAGGTTCTTTTTGCCCCGGATAAAAACCTCGGAGCCTATGTGGCCCGCCACACCGGCAAAAAAGTGATTCCCTGGGACGGCTATTGTTATGTCCACAACAACATTCTGTTTAAAGACATCATAGCCAAAAAAAGCCTTTATCCTGAAGCAGAGGTCTGGATTCATCCAGAATGCCGCCCTGAGGTTATCGACATCGCGGACAGGGTCCTGTCCACAGGAGGGATGGTCAAGCAAGCCAGGGAGACAAAAAAGACAGAGATCATCATCGGCACAGAAGCCGGGATAATCTACCGGATGAAAAAAGAGAATCCGACAAAGAATTTTTATGCGGCCAAAGATTTGGCCCTCTGCGCGAACATGAAAAAGATAGACCTGAAGAAGGTGCTGAGAGCCTTGGACAAAATGATGTACAAGGTGGACGTTGCTCCCGAAATCAGCCGAAAGGCAAGAGGGGCGATCGAGAGAATGATTCAAATTTGAGAAGCTCCTGATATTTGCATAGATCATACTCCGAGTTGATTTTTGACTTGGCTCGTTTTTTAATATAATTAACCAAGCAGAGTCGAAGATAGACTTCATCGAATCAATCCACGCAGTTGAGCTTTCTGCAGAGCCAAAATTTTTTAGGGAGGTCAACGATGAAACATTCCTGGACTATTGGAAAAATATTTGGGATTGAAATCAGAGTCGATTCCAGCTGGCTTGTCATTTTCTTTCTCATTACCTGGTTTCTGGCTGCTACCTACTTTCCCCGGCAATTTCCTGGCTGGAATAGCGGGCTTTATTGGATCATTGGGATAATGACCAGCCTTCTCTTTTTTGCCTCGGTTTTGGTCCACGAGCTGGCTCATTCGCTGGTGGCCATCAAGCAGGGAGAAAAAGTCCGGAGCATCACTCTTTTTCTGTTGGGAGGAGTGGCGCAAATCACCGAAGAGCCGAAAAAGCCATGGCGTGAGTTCTTCATGGCTCTGATCGGGCCTGTTTCGAGTTTAGTCCTGGCCATACTATTTTTCATCCTCTCTCTGTTTCTCCGCGGAGTCAGCGAGCCGCTCAGGGCTTCAGCTTCTTACTTGGCCCTGATCAATGCCGCGCTTGCCGTTTTTAACATTATGCCGGGCTTTCCCATGGACGGGGGCAGGGTTTTAAGGTCGATCATCTGGAATATCACCGGCAACCTCAGGAAAGCCACACGAGTCGCTTCACGAGTTGGCCAGGGTTTTGCCTTTTTTCTCATTTTTATCGGAATTCTTCAGATTCTCCAGAGAAATTTTTTTGGCCTGTGGCTGATCTTTGTCGGCTGGTTCCTCCACAGTGCAGCGGTCACCGGCTACCAGCAGGTTATGGTCGAGGCTGTATTAAAAGGCGTGAGTGCAGAGGATTTGATGACCAGAGACTTTGAGACAGTGTCCGTCGACCTCCCGGTTGAGAGCCTTGTCGAAGACTATATTCTCAGGAAAAAAGAGAGAGCCTTTCTTGTCTCGGACAACGGCGGTCTTAAAGGGATTGTCTGCCTGGAAGATGTGAAGACCGTTCCCCGGACGAACTGGGCCACAACAAAAGTCGGGGAAATTATGACCCCCAAAGATAAGCTGGAAGTGGTGGCTCCGGATGCTGACGGAAGCCAGGTTCTCAGCCGGATCACCGGCAAGAATGTCCACCAGGTTCCGGTCATGGTCGGGGAAAAAATCGCCGGCATCATCTGCCGCACCGACCTCCTCCGCTTCATCCAGCTCCGTTCAGAGCTCGGGGTTTAAGGGGGGTGGAACGAAGTGAATGCTCTTCCCAAAAAAATCAGAAAAAGAGACAACTCTCTGGCAAAGTTTGACCATCAAAAAATAAAGAGAGCCATCTTTCGGGCTGCGCTTGAGGTCTTAAGGGACGAGAAAAAATCAGCCCGGATAGCGGATATCTCCTCGGAAAAAGTGCTGTCAGAAATTTCTTCTTCGTTCAGAAAAAGAATCCCTTCTGTCGAGGAGATCCAGGACATTGTCGAAGAAGTCCTGATGGAGCAAGGTTTCAGCGCCATCGCCCGCAGTTACATCCTCTACCGCCAGGAGCGTCAGGATCTCAGGCAGGTTAAAGTCATCTATGGCATCAAAGATGACCTGAAGCTTCCGCTGAACACCCTTCTCGTTCTCAAAAAACGTTATCTGCTCAAGGATGATGAGCGGAACATCATCGAGACCCCTGGAGAGCTTTTCCGGAGAGTCGCCAGGAGCATCAGCGAAGGAGAAAAAAATTTCAAATCAAAAAAGGGCAGGGAAGAGGTCGAAGAGGCTTTTTACCGGATGATGACTGCGCTCGAATTCATGCCCAACTCGCCGACGCTGATGAACGCCGGCACGCCCTTGGGCCAGCTCTCCGCCTGTTTTGTTCTGCCCGTGGAAGATTCCATGGCAGGGATTTTCGGCGCGTTGAAGAACATGGCCATGATCCATCAGAGCGGCGGAGGCACGGGCTTTGATTTTTCTCAACTGCGGCCTAAAGGCGACCTCGTGGCTTCGACAAAGGGGGAAGCCTCAGGCCCGGTCTCGTTCATGAGCATCTTCAACCAGGCCACCGGTGTCATCGTCCAGGGAGGAAGAAGGCGGGGAGCCAACATGGGCATTCTCCGCTGTGACCATCCCGACATCGCCGATTTTATCGAGGCCAAGCTGGAGGAAAACGCGTTTTCCAATTTCAACCTTTCGGTCGGGGTGACCGACAGGTTTCTGGACGCAGTCAAAAAGAATGAGGGCTTCGACCTGGTCAACCCCAGGACGAAGAAAAAAGTGAAAACGATGAAGGCCAAGGTTCTTTTTGAGCTGATCATCTATTCGGCCTGGCGCTCAGGAGATCCTGGCCTTGTCTTCCTCGACGAGATCAACCGCCACAATCCGACTCCTCAAGTCGGGAGAATTGAGGCCACAAATCCCTGCGGTGAGATTCCCCTCCTGCCTTACGAAAGCTGCAACCTTGGCTCGATCAACCTCTCGAAGTTTGTGAAGAATGGGGCGGTGGATTGGGAGAGCTTGAAAGGGAGGGTCGAGTGGGGAGTCCGCTTCCTGGATGATGTGATCGAGGTCAATAAATATCCCCTGCCTCAGATCCAGGAGATGACTTTTGCCAACCGCAAGATTGGCTTGGGTGTGATGGGCTTTGCCGATCTGCTGGTCGAATTAGGGATTTCCTACGCAGATCCTGCGGCCCAGGCCATGGCCTCGAGAATCATGAAGTTTTTCCGCCAGGAATCCCTCAAAGCCTCCCAGGCTCTGGCTGAGGAAAGGGGAGTCTTTCCCAATCACAAAAAATCCGTTTACCCCAAAAAAAATATTGAGTTACGCAACGCCACGTTGAACACGCTTGCGCCCACAGGAACGATCAGCATCATTGCCGGCTGTTCGAGCGGCATCGAGCCTCTCTTTGCCTTAAGCTATGTCCGTAATGTTCTCTCCGGAAAACGCCTTTATGAAGTCAACCCGCTTTTTGAGCAGGAACTCAGGTTAAGAGAGATCTACTCTAAAGAGACGCTGGCCGATGCGGGAAGAGCCGGCTCTATTCAGAGCATGAAGCATCTTCCTTCAGGGATGAGGAAGGTTTTCGTCACAGCTTTCGACATCCCACCCGAGCAGCATCTCAGGATTCAGGCCGCTTTCCAGAAACATACCGATAATTCCGTCTCCAAAACCATAAACCTTCCACCCGATGCGACCGTGGAGGATGTGAGAACCATCTACCTCATGGCTCAAGAGCTCAGATGCAAGGGCATAACCGTTTATCGCTACGGAACAAAAAAGGAACAGGTGCTCTCCTTCGATACTCGAGCCGGAGAGGAGAGGGAAGAGGGCATGGAGTTTATCACGGCCGGAGCCGAATATTCGGGCGGATGCCTGACCGGGCTCTGTCCCTTTTGAGGTGAGACGATGAAAAGTGCTGAAGAGAGAATCGGTGAAACCATCGCCATCCTGCGCAGGTCCTATCCAACAAGCCGCACGGCGCTTCATTTTGAAACGCCGTTCCAGATTCTGGTGGCCACGATTCTGGCCGCGCAGTGCACGGATGAAAAAGTCAACCAGATCACTCCTGCGCTTTTCAGAAGATACCCGACGTCAGCAGATTTCGCCTCTGCCGACCAAGCCGAGCTGGAAAAGGAGATCAGGCCCACCGGCTTTTTCAGGAATAAGGCCAGGAGTATCATCGGCGCTTCAAAAAAGATTGTTCAGGATTTCGGAGGTCAAGTTCCCGACCGCATGGAAGACCTCATCACCCTTCCCGGAGTGGCCAGGAAAACAGCCAACATCGTCCTTTCCAGCGGCTATAAGAAAGCCGAGGGAATCGCTGTCGACACCCATGTCCGGCGCCTTTCGGAAAGGTTGGGCTTGAGCAAGGAGAAAGATCCGGATAAAATTGAGAAAGACCTGATGGCGCTTGTCCCGAAAAAAGACTGGCTCGATTTCAACTACATGCTCGTCAACCACGGCCGGAAAATCTGCCAGGCGCGAAAGCCTCTCTGTCCCCGGTGCGAGCTGAAAGACCTCTGCCCGTCAGCCGAAAGTTTTTTCTCCAAGGCGGAACTCAAGAAAAAATGATCAAAGAAGCCATGCTCTACAGCTCCCTCCCAAAAGATAAAGTTTCCTGCTTTCTCTGCCATCATCGCTGCCAGGTTGTCGATTCGAAATTCGGAATCTGCGGAGTGAGGCAGAACAAAGAAGGAAAGCTATATACTCACGTCTACGGCGAAGTCATCGCCGCCCATATCGACCCGATTGAGAAGAAACCGCTGCATCACTTTCTGCCCGGGACAACATCTTTCTCCATCGCCACCATCGGCTGTAACTTCCGCTGCCCTTTCTGCCAGAACTGGCAGATCTCCCAGGCTTCCAAGAGAAAAGAGAGCGGAATGTCGGGCCACGAATTTCTTCCCGAGGGTATCGTCGCTGCGGCAAAAAAAAATGGCTGCCGGAGCATCTCTTACACCTACACCGAGCCGACTATTTTTTTTGAGTACGCTTTTGACACAGCCAAGATTGCATCTAAACAGGGCCTGGGCAATGTCTTTGTGACCAACGGCTACATGACCCCTGAGGCTCTGGAGACCATCAATCCCTATCTGGATGCCTGCAATGTCGACCTCAAATCTTTTAGAGAAGAATTCTATAGAGAGATGTGCCAGGCCCACCTCGAGCCTGTCCTGGAGTCGATTCGTTTCATGAAAAAATTGGGAATCTGGGTGGAAATTACTACCCTGGTCGTTCCAGGACAAAACGACAGCGAAGAGGAACTGCGATCGATCGCCCGCTTCATCGCTGAGACAGACACCGATATTCCCTGGCATGTCAGCCGCTTCCACCCGGACTACAAATTTACGGACGCACCAGCCACTCCGATCGAGACATTACGCAGAGCTCATAGAATAGGAAAAGGCGAGGGGCTCCGTTACATCTATGTCGGGAATGTCGTGGGAGAATCAGAGAATACCCAGTGCCCCTCCTGCGGAAAAACCGTGGTCCAAAGGCAGGGCTTTCATGTCTCAGATTTGAAGCTGAAGGATTCTTCCTGCCCCTTTTGCGGCACGCCCATTGCCGGCGTATTCAGATTAACTGATTGAGAATTTCTTTCAAGAAATCCGGGCTTATAATTTCTGTGTCAGCTTGGTGTGAACAAGCCGTGCGTCTCTGAAGACAACCCTGATGTAGCTGAAGCGTTCTGCTTCGTGCTCGGCCGTTTTCCATCCGGAAGTTCCCATGGGCGTGACTTCCTGAGTTGTGGCCGTGGTTGTGCCGAGAGATTTATAGTAGAGCCTGACCTCATATTTCCCCTTTGGAGAAAAAATCTGCTCGGCCTCCTGGCTTGAAAAAGGAATTTCCCATTTTGTATTTTTGCTGACTTCCTCAAGATTTGGGTCTTCGGCTTTCCAGATCCGGCCGAGCTTGAAACCCCATGAAGTCTCTATCATCGGAGTGAGCTCATTTTCATCTTTACCCAGCCTGGACTGCAATTCCTTCTCATAGAGCTTGGCCTGCTTGACGTAAGCCGACGAGCAGCTCAAAAGAAAAATTGAAATGATGAATAAGCTAAAAAATTTCGCTTTCATTTTTATCTCCTATGGAGGGAAGTTATATCTTCATGCGGGAAAGTCTTTTCATTTTGGACTGGATGCTCTTTATTCTTAACCCGTTAAGGAATATATATCTGAAGGCTAAAAGTGTCAAGAAGCTAACAAAGATAAGGATTTCAGATCAGGTTTGTGAGCAGGGTTAAACTTAACGATTATTTTTTTTGTGTGACTTGTTTGAAAGCCTCTCCAGAATGGCCTCGCTCCCCTTCAGGTTTTTAACGCCGTTCCC
>CAZJYC010000036.1:2500-24686 GCA_964550165.1 uncultured Eubacteriales bacterium | reverse complement strand
CCTTACGATCGCTGATGAGGCAACGAGAAGCTGCGAGCCGGCTGTCGACATGAAGGCAGCAAGAGCTGCCGCAACGACTCCCTGCTCAGAATAACCGGATGGAGATTAGCGGAGGAGAGGAGCGGAAGGCAGGATAAAGAGGGCATATAAAAAATACGGTCATTTGTTTTTATAAAAATAACTGATTTCCCATTCGGCTGTGTTCGGGCTGTCAGAGCCGTGGACGGCGTTTCGCTCGACCGAAAAGCCGTACATCTGGCGCAGCGTTCCCGGCTCAGCCAGAGCCGGGTCTGTCGCGCCCATCGCCTTGCGCCAGCGGGAGATGGCATTCTCGGCCTCGAGAACCATGACCACGATTTCTCCGGAGGACATGAAATCTGTCAGGCTTTCGTAGAAATGCTTGCCCTTATGGACGATGTAAAAGCCTCTGGCTTCTTCCTTGGTCAGATGAAGCATCTTCAGGCCTGATATCTTGAATCCCTCTTCCTCGATTCTCTGGATGATTTTGCCCATCAATTTTTTCTTGACGGCATCGGGCTTGATGATGGCTAAAGTTTTTTCGACCATGATTGCTCCTTCGGGCACGAATTCATCCATTGATATATCCAAATCTTAACCCTGAGTCAACTTTCGTTGACAGCCCTGGCAGCCGCCTGTAAAATGGATTTTCATGTCGCAGAAAGGCCAGAATTACGGGACTCTGAAAAAATTTGCCCTTGACCGGGGACTCTCCCTGTTCGGCGTTGCGGATATCACAGAAATAAGGGAGGAATTCCTCCTCGACAAAAGCCTGAGCAGACAATTCCACAGGGGAATTTCCATGGGCAAAAGGCTTATCGGCGCTGTGCTGGATGATATCAAAGACAGCCCCACCGCCCTTTATTTTCACCATTACCGCCAGCTTAATTTCTTTCTTGACAGGGCGGCTTTTCATCTCTCGTCCTTTATTCAGGAGATGGGCTTCAAAGCCCTTCCCGTTCCTGCCTCCCAGATTGTTGACTGGGAGAAACAGAGGGCGCATCTCTCCCATAAGAAAGTGGGCTTCCTGGCCGGGCTGGGATGGATGGGCCGGAGCAACCTTCTCGTCAATCCTGAATTCGGGACAAGGTTCCGGCTGGTCACCGTTTTGACCGACATGCCGCTCGAAGCGGATATACCCCTGAACAGGGACTGCGGCCAGTGCAAAAGGTGCCTTGAGCCTTGTCCGGCGCAGGCAATCAAAGAGCGGAGAGAGGATTTTGACCACCAGGCCTGTTTCGAGAAACTGAAAGAGTTCAGGAAAAAGGGAATCGTCAGTCAGCACATCTGCGGCGTTTGCGTCAAGGCCTGCTCAGGATTTCCTGGAGATTAGAGAAGGTTAGACTTTAAGGCCTATAGTGTCCGGTTTTTTTTGTGGTTTCCGTGTTTTTGATCGGGTAAGGAAAGTGGCGGCTTATTTTATTTATCCATTCGGCTGAGCTCGATAGCCTCTCTGGAGACGATGACCTTATTCTTTCCGGTCTTCTTGGCTTCCCAGAGCGCCTTATCGGCGAGGTTTGTCAGTTCGTTGGCAATTTTTTCATAGTTTGTCAGCGAGATCTTGCCGCTCGATGTGGTCTTGCTTTCAGAATAGTAAAAGGTGGCGACGCCTGCGCTGACCGTGATATGAACCGCCTGCCCCTTAGGGGTGAATTTCAGCTCGCTGGTAATTTTCCTGATTCGCTCGGCAACGACGGCAGCCTCCGAAGAGTTCGTCCCGGGCAGGACAATGACAAATTCATCTCCGCCAAACCGCGAAGCCCAGTCTGCCTCTTTGCGCAGTGTGTTGGAAATGTTCTGGGCGGTATCTCTCAGGATTTTGTCCCCTTCGAGGTGAAGATACTTGTCGTTGTATTGTTTGAAGTCGTCGATATCCACCATGACCAGGGAAAGGGCGCTTCTCCATCGTTCTGCCGTTTTGATTTCCTGGGGAAGATGCCGGTTGTAATATCTCCGGTTATACAATCCTGTAAGCTCGTCGGTGATGGAAAGGCGGCTAACCTCATCTTCCAATTTTTTTCGCTCTGTGATGTCTTCGACAACTGTGTCGTAATAAATTGTGTTTCCGCTATGGTCCCTCACTGCCGTTGAGATGATCGACGCCCAGAAAGGCGTTCCATCCTTCCGGAGCAAAGTGAAATCTTTGTTCTTGATGAAACCTTTATCTTCGATTTCCTTGACGAAATTTTCAAACTCCTCCCGGCTGGGATACAGGAAGTCTGTTCTAAGGCTTAGAAATTCGTTGGGGTCGGTATAGCCAAACATTTCAAGCACAGAAGGATTGGCTTCCAGCAATCTGCCGTCAGGGGTCGCGCGGAAGATTCCTATTTTAATGTTGTTGACCAGTTCGCGGTACTTTCCTTCGGATTCGTTGATTTTTTTCGCCAGCCTGTGTTTCTGGATGACCTCGGACATCAGGTTGGCAAAAATCTCCAGGGGACGGACCGTCTCTTCAGTCGGAATAAGACCGCTTTTCGACTCGTCGACGGAAATGATGCCTATCATCTGCCCCTTGGTGTCCTTCATGGAGACAAGAAGAGTGTCTTCTTTGTGCCAGTGGCCCTCTTTTACGGGGTAAGATGTTTCTCCGAGAATCACGGCTTTCTGGTCGAGAATATTATCCAGGGTGTGGGGGATGTAGCAGGAGTTGTTCCCGATCTTTATGCCCTTATTAAAGTATTCCAGGTATTTTTCCCTCGGCATCTTGACTTTTTTCACCCGCTCCAAATCCGCTTTCTTTATTCCTTTATGTCCGATGATTTCCCGGTAGGGAGGCTCATCGATAAAATAGGAGATGAGGACTCGTCTGAAATCTGAGATTTCAGTGACAGCCTGAGCGATGTGGCCGAAAAGCGTTTCTTCATCCTTTATGGACAATATCTCTGCCGATATTTCGGAGAATCGTTCGAGCTGGCGGTAAATCTCGTTTATTTTTTCTTTTGCCCTCTTCGCATCTGTGATGTCCATGAGCATGGCGATGGCCATGGGCTGGAGCTCTTCGATAATTGAGGGGAAGATTGTGCCTAAAACATACAGCTTTTCCCCTGCTTTTGTTTTGGTGACCCACTCTGTCAGCGGTGAAGGCTTATTATTCTGGAGCGCACTTGTGATGTATTTGTCAAACTCTTTCTCGTCGGCTTCAGAGAGAAGGAGTTCCTTGAGTGTTTTTCCTTTGGCCTCGTTATGGGAGTATCCGAATAATTTCTCTGAGAATTTATTCCAGAAGACAACCTTCCCATCAAGGGTGTATCCCTGGATGGCGACGTTCGCTGTGCTATCAAGAATGGAGAGGAGCCGCGAGCGTGCCCCGTCGGCTTTTTTGTGAAAATGGTCGATCTCTTCTCGTGTTCTTTTTCGCTCGCTGATCTCTCTTGCAATTCCCTGCAAAATGGCGCCATCCTCTCTGCTGCCGTCGACGTGGATGATTTGAATTTCTAAAGGAATTCGGTTTCCGTTTGAGCCGACAAGCTCGATTTCTAAAGGTGGAATATTCTTCTTTTTGGGATCGTTCTGAAGAAGCTCCAGGATGGAATTCTGATATTCCGGGGCTGCGATTTTTTGAAGGCTGCTTTTGAGCAATTCCGCGGGAGTGAATCCTGTTATTCTTTTTACGGTTTCATTGACGAACAGGAAATTCCCCTGATTATCAGTCGTGAAAAAGATATGGGGCGATTTGTTGATGAATGTGCGGTAGTCTCCTCTCATTTCTTTTAAAGGTCTTTTCCTTGTGTCAGTATTCAAAGCCCTTAACCTTCTTTAAAGCGCTCATTCCTCAGGAGGGTTCACTATGTTTTTTGCGAAAAAATGATATGTTAAGGGAGAAAAGATGTAAATCGCCTTCAGAGATGAAATTCTGGGGGCAATTCTTGCCTTTCTCTGATGGCCCTGAGATGACATCGATTCACCCTTTGCGATTACTTCTGTTAACCGCGGGAGCAAAAAGCTCCTGGCGCATGGTTAACATGCATGAATGAACTCTTAAAATCTCTGAAGAGCGCCTTAGAAAGACTCCACGCCTCGCTTTGAGCAGGCATTCTGGGGGCCCCTCCAATTCCAGCCCTCGATGCCTAAACTGATAGCCCAAATTGGATGAAATGTCAATAGGGGGAGCACCCAAAATTGCTGATAGAAGTCGGCAATTTTGGAGGGTAGAGGGATGTTCCTTCAGGTGCCACTCTTCTGCCTCTATGGAAAACGGCAAAGAGAGATAAAAAGATGAGCCAGAAGCTATTGATTCGGATAGAGAGCGACCCACCATTCCGGCTGGCCTTTAAGCCACCTGTCGAACCAGGCCAGAATGGTTTTGGTCCACCGTATTCTTTTGTTGTAGGTTAAGACCCAATGGTCCTGGTCTAAAATCTGGATGTATTCCACCTCCCGGCCGAGAATTTTAAGGGCCGTGAAGAGCTGGGTACTTTCACCGGGAGGGACGTTGGTGTCGACAGAGCCGTGAAGAAGGAGAAGCGGAGTTGTGATTTTATCCGCATTGAAGAGAGGGCTCTGGTTGACATAGATGTCTTTGCGGTTCCAGGGAAAGCTGTTGGCTGCGGCAATGGCATTGTAGCCATACCCCCAATAACCTTCGCCCCAGTAGCTGGAGATAGAGCTTATGCCGGCGTGGGCAACGCCAGCGGCAAATATGTTGGTCCGGGTCAGGAGGAGCATGGTCATGAAGCCGCCGTAGGAAGCGCCGATACATCCAACCTGCTTGGTATCGACGAAGGGATGGGCGGCCAAAAACTTCTTGACTCCGTCGATGATTTCGTCAGCAACAATAAGACCCCAGTCATTCACATGGAGGGCCGAGAAGTCCTGTCCGAATCCTGTGGCACCGCTCGGCTGCAGCACATAAACCACATAGCCCTGGGCGGCATAGAGATTTTTGGGGTAGCGTCCGCCGAATTCCCGGGTGACAGGAGATGTCCCGCCGTAGTAGTAGACGATGCAGGGATATTTTTTTTTGCTGTCGAAGTCGGGAGGATAATAAACCCGCCCTTCGATTTCGCGGCCTCTCTTGTTTTTGAATGTCCAGCGCTTGACTTCTCCGAACTGAACATCTGCAAAGTCTTCTTTTCCAGGGTCATCGAGGAGGGAGATTTTCTTTTTTGAGATATCCAGGACAAAAGCTTGCTGAGGAACGTTCGCACTTGACCCCATAAAGACAGCGATGGGTTTTTTCTCGGCAATGTCCATTCCCTCGATAATTTCGATCCCGCAGTTGATGAGTGAGAATTCTTTTTTATTCAAATCGTAACGGTAGAGGAGACGGTAGTCGCGGTCGGTTGTGACAAAATAGATAGAGTCCTCGGCTCGAGTCCAGAAAGCCTGGTCGATTGTCGGATTAAAATTTTTCGTCATGGATATGGCTTCTTTGGATTGCGGGTCAAAGAGATAGGCCTGCGCGTCATACTCGTTGGGTATAGTTCCTTTGGGGACGTTGATGCCGACATCGCCAAACATCGAAGGCCCTCCAAGGACAAGAATCTTTTCGCCTTTCGGGTCCCACTGAGCGGAGTTAAGCCATTTTCCCGTCCAGAGAAGCTGGGCGTCCAATGTTGCGAGGTCGAGGCTGCATAGTTCGGTTTTCGAATAGGGCCGTTCGGAATAGTCGATGAGCGAGCGGGTGAAGAGAAGCCTTTTTCCGTCAGGGCTGATGCTGTCCATGGAGGTCGAGAGTTCGCCTGCGGTCAATCTCTGTCTGATTCCGTCAGGCAGGCTTATCCGATAAAGGTAGCTCCGGTTGCGCCATCCGGGCTGTCTGTCCGCAAGGGTTAAGTATCTTCTGACGCCGGTCTTCTCCTGCTCGGCTTCGTCAGCGACGGAATAGACGATGGACCTTCCGTCAGGAACCCAGACGTGCCCTTCCAGGCCTTTGATATTTTTAAGGATCGGAAACGCGGTTCCTGCGTCCAGGTCGACAATCCAGATGGTTCCACCGGATTTGCCGCGGCTTGTGTAGGAAAATTTCCTTCCGGATGGTGCCCAGTGAACACTCGAAATGGCCATCTCTCCGCGGCAAGTTTGGAGCAGACGGTTGTCCTGGGCATTGTATATTTCAACCCAGGCTTCCGAATCGTCGCCGGGAGGGAAACTCTGACTTTTTGACAGAGCGATGAGAGCGCCGTCAGGGGAAATGGAGACGCGGTTTAACTTAGGGCCATCGAGAACATGGCTGATCTTCATTCTCTGCACGGGAGAAAGAGTGAAGGAGGGAGGAGGCGAGTCAAATTTTTCGTCGCAGGAGAGGCTAGATTCAACCGTCCAGTCGGAATTTGAAGCGGGGTCAAAAACGGTTTTGACCAGAAGCAAATGCTTGCCGGTTTCCAGGATCAAATCTGCCGAGGCCTTTTTCCCTTCGCTGGAGGAATTCCCTTTTGTTTTTGTTGCTACGGCTTCCCCGTCAAAATAGGCTTGAAAGAGCTGGGGGCTGGACAGGCTGATTTTTGCTTTCGTCCACCTGAGAACCTCGATATAAACTCCAAGGTACGCCGTGGATGGCATCTCTGGGCTTGGGGTGAGCGAAATCCCTTTGTCTCTTGTCTTGACAGGTTGCCATCGCGCCACGTTTCCTTCAGCCCACTCGACGGAGCCGTTCGATTTTGGCTTCAGGCGCGCAAGATCAACATTTTCAAATTTGAGCAAATCTTCCACAGAAAACTCTTTTCTCTTGTCTTCGTGAAACACGGGAAGCGGCGTTTTGAAAGGGCCGAGCAGAAGCCAGGAGGTTATTGTCTGTTCTTTCGCTTTTTTCCCTGCTTCCTGGGCAAGGCTGAGAGATGGAATTGTCAGCATAAACGCGAGCATGATGAAGATCGCACGATAGGGAAATCTTTTATTCTTCATTATTGACTCCTTTTCCAGCTTTCCTTATCTCCTCTTATCCTTTTTCCGGCAAATCACAACCGAGGCCCGTCAGTCTTTGTTCATTTCTTGTTCTTGACGTATTTGTCAAACCATTCAAACATCTCAGCCAGAACATGGAGCACGGATTCTCTGGCTCTGTATCCGTGGCTTTCATGGGGAAGCATGACCAGGCGGGCCGTGGCCCCGTGACCTTTCAGGGCGTGATAGAACCTTTCGGATTGGATGGGAAAGGTGCCTGAATTATTATCCGCTTCGCCATGGATGAGGAGAATGGGCTCGTTGATTGTGTTGGCGTGCATGAACGGCGAGACTTTGAAGTAAAGTTCCGGCGCCTCCCAGAGAGTTCTTCGTTCGCTCTGGAATCCGAACGGGGTCAGAGTCCTGTTGTAAGCGCCGCTTCTTGCGATTCCGGCTGCCAGGAGGTCGCAGTGCGCCAGAAGGTTGGCGGTCATAAAGGCGCCGTAGCTGTGCCCGCCGACACCGACGCGCTTGGGGTCGATAACGCCCATGGAATCCAGTTTGTCTATGGCTGCTTTCGCGCTGGAGACGATCTGGTCAACAAAGGTTTCGTTCATGGTTTTTGGGTCGCCGACAACAGGCATTTCAGCGCCATCGAGGAGCGCATAGCCCTGGGTCACAAAGAAAAGCTGGGAAATGCCCCTGAAAAAGGTAAAACGGTGTGGTGAGCCCCTGACCTGGCCGGCAACATTCGGGTCGCTGTATTCCATAGGATAGGCCCAGATTACAAGCGGCAGCCTCTCTCCTTCTTTGTATCCTGGAGGGAGATAAAGCGTTCCGGAAAGCTCGACGCCATCGGCTCTTTTGTATTTGACGAGCTCCTTTTTTATCCCTGTAAGCTGGGGAGCAGGGTCTTTGAAGTCGGTTAAGGCGGTCCTCTTTTTGGCTTTCAAATTGGAAAGAAAATAATTGGGCGGCTCGGCTTTGGATTCGTAGCGGGTTATGATCTGATCCCTGGATTTTCCCACAAAGTCAATGAAGACCTCGTAGCTTTCGCCGCGGCACTGGAACAGCCGCTCCTTCTTCAGGGTTTTGACATTCATCCTGTCCAGAAAAGGCATGTCTCCCTTGGGTGAAGCGCCGCTTCCGGAGAGATAGATCCAGTCCTTGTCCTGGAGAAGGATTCGTTCTCCGGCAGCAGTGGTGGTGGAGACGGGAAAGCCTGGGTCGTTGTATCTATCCTGACTGCTGAGGTCGAAGACTTTTTTTGGCGCTTCAGCCGGGTTGTCGACATTGAAAAGATATGTGGTTCTCCATCTTCGTTTCCAGTCGTATTCCGTGATGAACGCATTTCCTTCAGGCATGAACCACCCCATTCCTGAATAACGGTGCTGAATTTTGAGGATTTCCTCTGGCTCTTCCTTAAAAGGCGCGGAGAGAGTCATCAGCTTATCCCTGTGAGGGACTTCCTTTTCCGGATCGCCCTCGTCCAGGGCTTCGACCCAGATGAGAGTGGATGGCTTAAGGGGCCTCCATTCGACAGACCTTGGTCCGGTTGGAACTCCCCTCATCGGCACTTCTTCGGCGGGCGGCAGGTCGGCAAAGAGGTGGACGAGATTGCCGTCTCTGTCCCATATTTCTAAGGAATGGGCAAAATAAAAGTAGGGGACGCTGTAAGAATAAGGCCTCTTGATTCTGTGGACGAGGAGCAAATTCCCGTCAGGGGAAGGGTCTGCGTAGAGATATATTCCCGGTTTGCCAATCTTTCGGCTGTTTCCGGTGACGACATCCATTTCCAGGATTTGGGACGTGGCGTAGTAGTCGAACAGCTTCTCGTCATAAGGGTCCTTCAAGAGATCCTGGTAGGTCCAGACTTTTGAAAATTTCCCTGCCGTTTCCTGGATGTTGGGTCCCACTGGAACTTCAGGCTCTTTGGGTGGATCTCCTCGGTCTTTGAGAATGGTGTAGACAAGGAGATGGCGGTTTGAAGCAAGCCAGGCAAAGCCTGAGTCCAGAGTGGCATTGATCACAGGGCCGGTGAGAGCCTTTGCTTTGCCGGTTTTTGTCTCAGCCACCCATAATTCGATTCCGGAATCTGTGTAGCGGGTGAAAGCTATCCAGGAGCCGTCAATCGACCAGCGGGGAGAGCCGAGCTTTGCACCTTCAGGAAGAGCGATCTGCTGAGTTGTCCGGTCTTTTATCGACTTAACGGTCAAGCCCGTGTAGAAAGTTGTAACCTGCCGGCTGTTGTACCTGGGGGTAATCCTCGTGCCGGCAATTCTGAGCACGGGTTGAGCGAGGTAGGCGATAGAAGGCATGGATTCGTAATCGACAAGAAGCATGAGCTCGCCGCTGGGGCTCATCACTGCGGCTGGCGTGGGAGGAGCGTCCACGATAGCGATGACTTCTTTTGGCGGCAGCTTGTAAGGCTCCTGAGCGAAGGTGGCAGTGGCTGAGAGAAAGATGAAAGCCAGAAAAATGACGCGGATGGTTTTTTTCATGCATTCCCTCCTCGAAACATATTTAAAACTCGGAACTAAAAATATATCTTAGTCAACCACCATTTGCAATGAAAACAGGGTTCGAGCGGATCAGAATAGCGGCTTAAATTCGCTCCGTTGTAGTCGACGCCATCAGCCTTATGGAAACGGTCATTCGGATGATTTCTCCATGAATTGCCCTGAAACAAATTTGTGAAGAATGCTGGAGATGAACGTCTGATAAGGGAGGCCTTCCTTAGCAGCCCTTCTCTGGAGTTTGATGAGATCTTTCTCCGAAATCCGGATGTTAATTCTCTTATCCTTGCGAAAAGTGGACCGAGCATATTTCTGATAACGACGGGATTCCTTTTCGACGTCCGGTATTGTCCTCCATTCTCCGCGTTCGACAGAATCAAGAATTTTTTTTTCATCCTTGTTCTTTTTCACGTCGCTTTCCTCCTAAATATTTTCTTGTCATCTTCCGACTGGGAATAATCGTTTTCAGGAAAATCGTCTTTTCATCTTCGATGAACGGGACAATATACGCATAATCATCCACGTTCACGATGAAAATCCTTGTGTAATCTATTGTGTGCTTATTGTCAACAGGAAGGAGATCCCTCGTCCTGAATGTTGAAAACATCTTTCATGGCGCGGTCGACAGAGCTCGCTTCGTAGAAAGTTAATGAGGGAAAGGTCGAGCTTTAATTGTTAAATTCGCACTTTTATATTTTATACGCACCTCAAGAGTTTTATTGGACTCTGCGGGGAGTGTTAATTTTGATTAGATGGAGTCACCTCGAAATATCGTTTGTTTCCTGATTCTTCTGTTAGAAGCTCTATGTTCAGGCTAACCGCCCATAGCTTTTAGCCTGTCACTGTTGAGCTGGCATGCTGCTGTTCCAGATGTCGACATGGAGTTTCCATGTCCCATCAGCGGACTTTTTCCAGACAACGACGTATTTGCCTTTTTGCTCAACAGGCTCCTGTCCTTCAGGCTGGATTGTCACGCTGTACTTGCCTGTCTCATAGGCCAGATCGCCGCTGCCGAATACATCGACTGTGGTTAAAACTATGTCCTTGATTCCCGTCTGAAGGCCGCCATTCCAGAAGGCTTCGATTCCCTGCCTTCCCTGGATCATATCGCTTTCAGGCGGCAGAATTGTTGCATCTTCTGTGTACGAGGCGGCCAAAGCTGCGGCGTCACCCTGACGAACCGCCTCAGAAAATTTGAGATTCGCCTCTTCGATGGCTTTGCGGGCCATTTCCGCGTCAAATTCTTCTTTTTGAGGAGCGCAGGACGCAAGGGCAAAGCAAAGAACGAGCAAAAAGACTAATGCGTAACTTGTGGATTTCATGATTCCCTCCTTTGGGCTCATTTATTTTATGAATTGAAGGAATTTTCAATTAGCGATTGGAATTTTCGCTCTTGTCCAATATTTTATACCCATAAGGACAATTTATCAACCGCTAAGCCAATTTTTTTTGGGAATAAAGTGACAGTCATTTGTTTGATTCGATACAAGCGGTCAGAGGTAGCCAACAGTTACAGTGAAAAAGGCATTTTTCTTCTTTATAAGATTGAAAATAAAGAAGATAAGCAAGTTTTTGAGTCAATAGTCTTATCGCTTTTTATCAGAAGGATGATAAAATTTTTATGGATTATCAAGGTGATTTGTTTTTTTGGATTTTAGGGCCTCAGAATTTTGCGGACAATCCGGCGAGAAGGGCGATGTCATTTTTCTTGATGCCTTCGCCGACCGGTTTGTTGTCGTAATTGTCTAAGAATGTCAGCTTGACCGCCAAGCCTGCAGCGAGAGATAAAGCCAGGTTCGATTCAAAACGGAGGAAATAATGGCTCAGCTTTGAAAGATCTGCTCCCTTTCTCCCTTTTTGTTTTGACAAGTGCTTTTTGGAATGAATATAATTTCTTCAATTTAGATGTTAACTGAAAATTGCTTGTCTGGAGGAAAGATGGGGAAACTTAAATTTATTTCTATAACCAGCATTATGGCTTCGATCATCCTTTTGTTATTTTCTGGATGCTCTCAAAAGAGCGCTGCCGACCTTGTCCTGCTCAACGGCACAATCCATACTGTCAGCCCAGAAAATCCATCGGCAAGAGCTTTGGTAGTAACAGGAAACACGATCACCGCTGTCTGTGAGAATGTCAGCCAGGCGAAAAGATACATCGGGCCGGAGACCAGGGTCATCGATCTGGAAGGGAAATTTGTGACGCCGGGCATTATCGATGCCCATGTTCATTTTGCGAGCGCAGGCGCTCTGATTAACGATGCCAACTTGATGACGGTCTCCGATGAGAAAGGACTCAGGGCTGAGATCGAAAGGGTTGTCGAAATTCTGGATGACGGCGAGTGGATAACCGGAGGGCTCTGGGGCGCCTACGAGCAGTGGGCCTTGGGAGATGCAGGGCAAAAAACTTCAGATAAAAAGAAAGCCTGGCGTCCCAACAGGTCTATGATCGACGATTTGACACCGAATAATCCCTGTTTTCTCTGCCGCTTTGATTACAAAGAGTGGCTGGCCAACACCCAGGCTCTCAAGGCTGCAGGCCTGGAAAAAGCCAAGTTTCAGGGCATGGAAGTGGCAAAGGATGGCAAGCCCACTGGCATCATCTTCCGGCCCTCCCCGGCCTTTGACAGATTGGTTAAAGCCCGAAAGCCAAAATCAAAAAAGAGGCTTCTGGATGAGAACCGGGCAGCGCTTCAAGCGCTGCGCGAGGCAGGCATTGTCGAAATCCACGATATCGCAACAGCGGACCAGGCTCAGCGTTTCATCGAGCTTCAGGAGAAAGGAGAGCTGACCTGCCGGGTCTGGCTGAGGCCGGACCTTTCCCGAGGCGCCGAATTGAAAGAAAATGGCTTCAGCATGGGCCTTCATCCCAAAACAAGGCAAAAAGATTTGTGGCTGCGCTACGGAGCGCTCAAAGGCTATATTGACGGCATCATGGGAACTTATGGCGCTCTTTTCTTTGAGCCTTACAGCGACGAACCGGATAACTACGGCCACTGGCGTCCCCACACCTCCGACGACCCTCAGCTCAAAGCGGGCAATATGGAAAAGATGTACAAACTCATCAAAAAGGGTCTGGAAGCGGGCTTTGTTCCCAATGTCCATGCCATCGGAGACAGAGGTGTGGCTGAGATGCTCGACATTTACGAGCGGCTCCGGAACGAAGGTGTAGACTTAAAGGGATTCAGGATTATCCATGCTCAAGTGGTAAGGCCCCAGGATTTCCCCCGCTTCAAAGCTCTGAATGTCATTGCCGAGGTCAATCCTTATCATCTCTCTGACGATATGCGATGGATGGAAGAAAGAATCGGGCATGAAAGATGCAAAGGCGCCTATGCTTTTAAATCGCTCCTGGATAACGGAGCCGTGCTCAGCTTCGGCTCGGACTGGCCTGGCACAAGTGCGGCTCTCTACCATATGCATCCCAAATATTTGATTTACGCGGCCGTAGCGCGAAAGACGGTGAAAGCGACTCCGGAGAAAGGCTGGTTCCCAGAGCAACGCATCTCTATGGAGGAAGCGATCCGGGCTTACACCATCAACAATGCCTATGCTGCTTTTGAAGCCGATATCCGCGGCTCTTTGGAGCCAGGAAAGCTTGCGGATATCACTGTCTTTGACCGCAATCTGCTCGCCATTCCCGAAGATGAGATTTTGAAAGCGGAGGTTGTTTACACCATCGTCGATGGGCAAATTGTTTTCGAGAGGAGATAAACATCTGACAGTGGCCTCAGCGAATCTTATCCGGCGGCACTTGCAAATAAACGCGGCCTTTTGACAATAAAAATAAATTCCTGTTAAGGAGGAGCGTAGAATGAAAGATGAAAAGAAGACAAAGGACCAGCTCACCGATGAATTGAGTGGAGTTCACCAAAGGATAGCTGAGCTGGAGAGAGAGATAACCGATTGCAGGCGGGCTGAGGATAGATTGAGGGAATCAGAGCAGAAATATCGGAATATGGTTGAGCTGGCTGCGGACAGCATGATCACGGTGAACCTGGAAGGAGTGATCACCTACAGCAATACGGCTTTTTTTAAAAAGACAGGTTGTGCTCCTGAAGAAGTCATTGATAAACATTTCTCAAAGCTTCCCATATTTCGAGCTAAAGATATTTCCAGGTATTATGAGATTTTTGAGTCCCTGATAAGGGGAAAAATGCCAGAGAGCCAGGAGTTCGCCTGGCTCGACAAAGATGGGACGGCTCATGTCAGCGAGGTTCGCCTTAGCTGTGCAAGAGAGAGGGGGAAGATCGTGGGCGTTCACGCCGTTACAAGAGACATCACCGAGCGCAAGCAGCAGGAGGAGAAAGAGAGGCAGTATGCGAGCGGCCTTTCCTTTTTGTCCAGAACTGCCATGGAATTTGTGCAGTTTCCCCTCAGTGCGAATATCTACCAGTTTATAGGCAAAAGGCTGCGAGAGCTTGTTGGCGACTCTTCTGTCGCTGTCAATTCATTCAGCCCTGAAACTCGATGCCTCCATGTGCGTGCTCTGCTGGGGAAAAGGAAAGATATTGAAAGCATTACGATGAATTTGGGCAGGAATATTTTCCAGATCTGCTTTCCGGTGAATGATGAAGCCTGGAAAGGACTCACCTCTGGCAGGCTGGTCAAGGTTCCTGGAGGTCTGCATGTTCTGAGTTTTGGGAAAATTCCGAAACGCATGTGTCAGAGATTTGAGAAACTCTTCAATTTTGGGGATATCTACACTATGGGTTTCACAAGGAAGGGAGAATTGTTTGGGAACACCGTAATTATCACGAGGAAAGGACGGGGTCTGGGTAGATTCGACTTGATAGAAGCATTCATCGGCCAGGCTTCCGTCGCCCTCCAGCGCAAGAGAGTCGAGGAAGAATTAAAAAAATACAGGAGCCATCTCGAAAAGCTGGTGGGAGAGCGCACCGCCAGGCTGAAGGCCGCTAATAAACGTCTTCAGCGGGAAATTGTTGAAAGAAAGAAAGCGGAAGCCGCGCTCAGAACCTCTGAGTCAAAGCTCCAGCAGCAGAAGTTCGCCCTGGAGAAGAAAAATATTGCCCTTCGGGAAATCATCGCTCAGATTGAAGTGGAAAAGAGGAAGATCAGAGAAGATATTCATACCAACGCTAGTCTGGTCCTGGGCCCGATTTTAGAGAAGCTTAAAATGGAGAATGCAAATTCCAGGCATATCGAATTGCTCCAGCATCACTTGAAAGAATTGACGTCTTCATTCGGCAGCAGAATTACCGAAAGACGGTTAAAGCTGACTCCTCGGGAAATTGAGGTCTGCAACTTTATAAAAGGAGGCCTGACGAGCAAGGATATTTCCAGCCTTTTGAATATTTCTTACCAGACTGTCGAAAAACACCGCAAGAATATCAGGCATAAAATCGGAATATCCAAGAGGAACATGAATTTGACGTCTTTCCTTCGCCACTTGTAAGCCTGAGCTCCCTTATTATTTAACGGGTGTTTTCTATACCCATTCTTTACCCTTTATATCCCTGTTGATAATTCTTTCTTCAAAAAGTTATCTATTAAATTGGCATCGGACGGACCAGGGGTCAAAATTTAACGATGATGCTGGCTTCGGGGGAAAGGCCAGCGAAGGCGGATGATGAGAATTGAATTCCATCCGGCGGGGCGCAAAAAAAACAAATCCTCATTCACAGGAGAGATCGATGCTCGAAGAATATCTTTGTCCCTTTTGCTCCAGCAAAACCATAAGACATATCTATGATGCCAAGGTCAAGAAGACCGATTCTGTCAAGCCCTTGTACAGATGCGATCAGTGTGAAGAATTTTTCTGGAAAGATAGTGGCGAAAGGGTCGAGTGGCTGTCCAATCTGTGCGAGACAAGATGGCTGGAGAGTGAGAAATGCAACGAGAGTGTTCTAAATTTTTTTCCCCAGCAGGGAACAGAGGATTCTCCTCTGGAAAATATAAAAAAGCTTGACCGGATTTGCAGCGATTGCCCTTATAAAAAATTCAGCATCTAAGGGACAGGAATAAAACCGACGCCTCAAAGATCATCGGGGGAGAAGTCGTCTTCAGGAAAAAAGAGTTTCTTTATTTCGCTCTCTTCCATTTTGTGTGGATCGCTTGAAAGCTCTCTTCAAGATGGCCTCGCTCCCCTTCAGGTTTTTAACGCCGTTCCCTCGCAGCCCTTCTCGGCGGCTGCGGATCGCTCCGACTAAGTGGTTCGAAAACACGCGGGCTTTGCCCCAGCGAGGCAAATCCCGCTCGGTTTCAGGCTTCGCTCTCCTCTCCCTTCGGTCGAGGAACCGTGCCCGCTCAGCCTTCAAACGGTTTTCTCACCACTTAGCCTCCGCTGGGAATCTCCTCAAGGGCAGCTCGGGAAGGCTAAACCTTCAATGGTCGCTTCGGCCATCTCTGAGAGGATTTTTTGTTACCCATATCTTCTCTATCCACACAAAATGGAAGAGAATTCTTTATTCTTTGTCGATTACCTTAAATACCCGCGCAGCCCGGGCCTTCGAGCCTGCTGCCTGGCCCGGCTGGGAATAAGCGCGTGCTCCTTCTGTGTTTACCGCAAAAACAGGGCAGTTGGAGGTGGCCAACTCTTTGCTCATCTCCTCGTAGCTTTCCCGGAAAGGTTGGTGCTGGCCGTATAACAGGCCTCTGGGAAAGCCTGAAGAGAAAAAAATGATATTCTTGTATCCGGGAATGTAGCGGAGAGCCCTGGCAAAATCCTTCATGTCTCTAGCTCCTCAATTGGCAAAATAGCCAGCGCGGTGTGTGATTCTATAATTTTTGTTTTTAATCTTGACTTTTATTTCCTTAAATTTACCGTCTTTCTTATAACTTGAAGGTGAATAATAAAGCAGATAATAGTTTTCAGAAGCATCAACTGCCTTCTGAAATGCATGAGCAGCATTAGCTGAACTCTCTATCAAACCTCCTGTCGCTTTGGCCAGTTCTCTAAAAGCACTGAATATTTCAGCAGAATGCTCTTCCATCTTTATTTCTGAGGCCTCAAAAGATATTCCTCTCGTAATATCAAGCATATACATGGGTATTTTAGTAACAAATAAAAAATGGCTTGATATCGAGGAATCAGAAAAAGCCCTTTTTATTGTTTCAGCGTCAAAGGATATATCTTCTTTTTTTAATTCTAACCTCTCCTCGGGACTAAGGAATGTAGGAATTGGCAGGGTCTCTCTTTGGTAGAATAAAAAAATAAGCTTTTGCCCTTCAATTTGTTTCAATTTATCTGCTAATTCCAATAGTTTAGACTGATTGAAATATTTCAGTTCTTTTAACTTTCTTAAAATTTCCATAGACATGAAATTTTTTAACCCTCCTTCAAGCCCTTCAGTGTTCAGAACTTTCTCAAGGTCTTTGCATAAACTTCTATGATTTGCAGTTCCCATATAAATATCTTTCCTCAATATTCCTTTTAATTGATTTGCGATTTCTTGTTTAGGTAATATATTTAAAGCCTTGTCTTTAATACTATAGCTTTTTATGGGTGTAACAACTTTAAGGGTATCCTCAGGGAGAAGGACGTCATTAAAAAAGTAATCTAAAGCTTCGCTTATTTTTGGAAGGTAATCGCGCAATTCAAAAACAAAAATGAAGTTTCTTGAAACTTCAGGAGTGAATTTTTTCTCTCCTACTTCTTCTTTTCTCTCTATAATTGTCTTTTTTATCAGATAGACGGCCACAATCTCTTGAAACTTGCCATCCTCATAGACTTCAAAATCGTCAATGGTTAAATTATCCACAAACTTATCTCCTTTGAATACTCTGACAGGGACTTCGATATTGACCACTATTGTTTCGTGAGTGATTTCCTGGGCAAAGAGGACAAGGCTTAAAGCGATAATGCTTGCGGAACGAATTGCGTTTTTGAACATAATCGTTTTCCTTTTTTTGAATTCATTGTTTATGCCCTTTTATATTTGACTTTTGTTTCGACCGTAAAAAATTTGTAATCGCTGTAAAGGATATCCATCTTTGACCTGGTGTTTTTTCTTCCCCGTTGAGCATAAATTTCTTGGATAGAAAATTTGCTGGGGATATTGATTCTGTTTTTGATTCCGGTGTGGATTCTCTGAGCTTAAAATCAACCTTCACTGCGAACACAACAGGAATGGGTTTCCCGTTTTTAAGGACAGGTTCGTATTTCCACTGTTTGAGCGCTTCCACGGCCGCCTTGTCCAGGTCTGGGTGGGCATGTCTCAGGACTCGAACGCTTGTGACATTGCCGGCTTTATCGGCGCTAACCTGGAGAATCACTTCGCCTTCGATTTTTTGTTCTTTGCACTCCAACGGATAGACAGGTGTGATGTTATGAACAGCCTGAGGCGGGGTGAGAATGTCGATTTCGGTTTTATCTCCTGAAAACAGGCTTTTCATCACATCGGCCGTTATTTTCTTGGTGACGAGAAGCGATAAAAAGTAAGGATTTCCGTTGGAAGGGAATCCCAAAACAACTGGTTCGTCGAATTTGGTGATGATTTCTGTGTCCAGCAATTTTTCCCTGCTCCCTTCCATAAGTTCAATTTTTTCGGTGTCCGTAAAAATCGCTGACTGGCTCTTTTTATCAACCATAGCTTCTTTGGCGATGAAGGAAATCCCTGTCCCTTTGAGTTTGAAAACTTCGATTCTCAATTTAACATCATTTTGAGAGAGAACTTTGGGAGAGAGACTAATCGGATAGCTGAATTCGTCCAACAATATGGTCTCGATCAGATTTTTCCTTTTTCCATCCCAGATCATGCTGCTGGAGAGCAGGTGGTCGACATCCTTGAGCTGATAAAGAGAATTCAATTCATTTTTCAAAAGAGCGACAGCTTGATTCTCTTGCTCCACGTATGAGGGATTTATCGGCGCAAGAAAAGGCTGTGAGAAGGAAGAGATAACAATTTCAGACGTTGGCTTTCTTTCCTCTTTTATTCCCTTGAAGAGTCTTGATTTTATGATAATTTGCTCAGCAGCGAGAGGAAGAGCATTCATAAAAAGAAAAACACAAAAAAAGCTAAAGAGCTTAGAGGTTTTCTTCATATTATCCTCCGCTATTTTTGGCTTTTGTAAAGAAGATAAAAGATGTAGTCGGAGTCTGATAAATAAAGGGCGTGGCTTTTTTGCCTTTGATTTGCGCAAAATTGATGACTACTCTTGGCTTTTCTTTTGCCAAGGATGTATCTTCCACAGGAGCTTTTTCTTTGAAAATTTGATGGACAAAGACGTTGATTCCGATGACAAGCGCAAGCGCCAAACCTGCCATGGCCCACTGCCATTTTTTTGGACGAAGGAATTCAGCCTTTCTTTTTGTTTCAGGCATTTCCGTTTTTAGAGAGTGTAGCCTGGACTTAATTTGAGGCCAAAGGCTTTCCGCTTCTTTCACCCAGTTGGGCACAGCGACAATTTTTTTGAGGTCTCTATCGATTTCCATTTCTTTTTGACAGCGGGGACATCGAGAGAAATGTTTTTCGATCAAATAGGACTGGAATATTTTCAAAGGAATGATCCGGTATAGAAGTTTGCAGAGCTCACACATGCTTTTTCTCCTCCAGCAATTTTTTTAGCTTTTTTTTGGCATTGAAGAGATAGACGCGCACCGTGCTTTCCGCGCAGCGAAGAATCTCGGCGATCTCTTTGGCCGAAAAACCTTCACTCATTTTAAGGGAGATCGTGATCCTTTCCTTCCCGTTCAGCCTGCTCAGGAGAGGGCCGAAGATTTCAGAATCCTCGATTCTTCCCTCCTTGTTTTCTTCTTTGGCACCCGGGCGGTTTTCTTGGATGGCTTTCCGGATGAATTTGGTCAATGACTTTTCTTTCCTCTTCCTGTCCAGGCATCTTTTGTAGGCGATAGCGTAAAGCCAGTTTTTAAAGCTTTTTGTGCTGTCAAACCGGTTTAAATTGAGATAGGACTGGATAAACGCTTCCTGGGTCACATCCTTAGCTTCTTCCTGATTCCCCAGAACACTCCAGGTTAGGGAAAGTATGTCTGATTGGTATTTATTGACCAGCATTTCAAAGGCCTCGATTTCTCCTGAGAGACATTGAGAGATGATTTCTCTGTCGTCCATATATGAGGTTTTCACCCTGAATACGGTTGAGTCCCCAATAACGTTTAGGCCTCTTCACAGGAAATATAGAATCATCAGGAAAGGGATGTCAAATTTTAAGGATTTCGGCCTTTTCTGGAGAGAGGGATACTGCTTATCTAATTTTTAGGGAATAAAAAAAAGCTGGCTGATTTGGGGGAATTGGAGGAAATACGCAAAGGGGTCAAAGGTGCGTAACCCTGCCCAGCCAGCCCAGCAGAGTCGATAATTTAGTCGCTGAGGGTGAAAAAAAATTGAAAAAAAATAAAAAAAACATTTCTGGATCAATTCAAGCGTATAGAAGCGGGAGGAACTAGAGCCTGGTAATTTTTATTCTCCCAGAGATGGCAAGGGTTATCCTGTACTTTCCCCATGTGTTAGAGATGGAAATTGTGGCGAGATTGGATACTGTCCCCTCAGGATGGAAAATGGGATTATTGTTAGCGTTGAGGGCGACCCCGTTGAGAAAGTATCTTTGTTCTCTGATCCACACCATTTTATCCTCATCATATTTCTCAAGCACATAGCTCGTTGTCTCAAATCTAATCCTTATTTTTCTTCCTTCTGCGATGGCTTTGAATCTGGCATAATTCAAGCGCGAATTGATTTCCCAGACAGCATTTTGGAGCCTGTACTTTGGTCCGAGGCTCAGGAAGTGCGATGAAGCGATCCCTATCATGAAACCAAGAATGGCCAGAGCGATGATCCCTTCCAGAAGGGAAAAGCCTCTGGTCCGTGCTGTCCATTTTTTTTCGCTCATTCAGCGCTCCTTCCACTCAACAGGCCTTAGAAAACTCAGAAAGAGGACCGGCTTGGCGGTAATGGGGATGTCCATATCGAGGATGTTCTCTTCCAGCTTTTCCAGAAAATGTTCGTTAAACTTGATTTTCAGTGTGCTGTCGTCAGACGAATAGCTCGAAGCTTGGAGGCTTCCCAGCAGAAAAACGGTTTTTTGTTTGCCTTCGATGGAAAAGCCCTTGTCCGAAGCTGAAAGCGAAGCCTGGATTTTTATCTCTCTCGGAGATTTTTCATCGATGATTATTTTTCCTTCCCTCCGGCCGCTATCCAGAAAATCCCTTCCGGTTGAAGAGATGATCAGCTCGGAATTGGAGGTTTTGACGTAAGGGATTCCTTCTAACCATTGCACGCCCTGGTGGAGAAGGTGGGAGGAGAGAGTGATTTTATCAGAAGAGACGATTGTCAGCTTGACACCGCTCAGAATTGCTGGGACTTCATCTTGAGTCAGGATGGCTCTCTCTGTTCCTTCCTTGACTCCTCCTCCGAGAGAGCGGATCTCTCCGTTGACGACGATAATGCCCAGAGGAAGAAGGTTGTAGTCCGAGGTTTCCTCAGGAGTGGAAAAGTTTGTTTTGCCCTGAGACGGGCTGAAGCGGAGCGTCCAGCGCCCATTTTCGGTAAGGAAGGATATGACCTGAAAGCTCTGGTCGATGGCCATGACCATTTCTTCAATATCCCCCTGGACGAAAATTCCTCCGAGGCCCAAGTCGTCTTTGACAAGATAAACGCCGTCAGGAACCGGCTTGTTTGTTTTTTCCAGACCAAGGACTGCCCTGAGGAGAGCATTGGGAAGCCGCTGTGGAGCGAAGAATTTCATTTTTAGAGCTTTTCTCAAATGGGAGGGCGCGCTCTCAGGAATCAGACCTCCTTCAGAAAAACTGATTTTCGGGGAGATGAGATTCCTTTCAAAAGGCATGATGGCGATTTTATTCCTCTCCATGAAATCCTGCTTTTGATGGAAATCCAGGTCTCTGTCTATGAGCAAGGGGAAGGACAGGAGAGGAATATTTCCGGCAAAGACTCCAAGAATAATTTCCAGGGAAGACTCTTTGGCCTGCTTGAGATTTATTATTTTTCCTTGCGCTTGAATCTCCACTCTATACGTTACATGAAAATAATCCTCTGTCTCCAGAATCTCTTCGGGATAAATATCCGTAAGGCTTTCCCATTCCAGGTTCTCCCAATTCTCAGAGGCCTGCAAGGGCGGCGTTGATCCAAGGAGTTTTTCCAGCAGTTTTGAGCCTTTAGTGCGGATATTTTCCCTCAATTCATAGGTTTCCTGAGAGGAGAGAGGGGAAGGAAAGTCTGTCTGAGAAAGCAAGCCGAGAAGATGGCTGAAGCCACTTTTTACTCCATTCTCTGAAGCGTAGCTGAGCAGGGTTGAATTTCTTTTGTAAGCGCTCGACTTAAGGTAGATTTGAGCCATAAAAAGCATGCTCAGTCCCAGGGCAGAAAAGACGAAAAAAAGAAACAGGGATATGAGAGTCATCGCGCCCCTCCTTGTTCTGTTGCTGCGGTCAATCCCTTCTGGCCAGAGCGGTATTTTTTGGATAGACGGAAATTTCATAAGTCTTCTCCCTTCGAGAACTGAGAGCAAGACGCAGCCTCGCCAGATTTTTGGCCTCCTCGTAATCAAAATCAAACAAGGCGGCTTCTTCCAGCAATGGCTGGGAAGGGCTGGAATTGGCCTTGCGCCGGATTATTTTTTTAGCATCGTCATAAAACAAGGAGACCTTCTCCATGAGGATGATATGCGTTTTTTCTTCTTGAAAAGAAAAATTCAGAGGCGAAGATAGGACGATGCCCTCGTTATCTGCAGAGGCGATGGATCGAACTTCTCCTTTTGATGAATCGAAAATGCATATTTCCCTTCCCCGGCTTAGATTATCCGTGCCTTCAAGCCGGATTCTTGTTTGACTTTCGAAGAGGTCAGTGTTCAGAGTGAGATTTTTTTCCTTGCTCAGAATTGTCAAAGTTTCATTTTTT
>CAZJYC010000035.1:0-25005 GCA_964550165.1 uncultured Eubacteriales bacterium | reverse complement strand
CGACCTACGGATCCGGAGTCCGCCGCTCTATCCCCTGAGCTACAGGCGCGCCTTGCTGAATTATAATAACCTATCAAAAAGCTATTGTAAATTAGCCAATAAACCAGGAGGTTTTTTCAGGTTTTATTTGCAGTCTATAAAAAATAATCAAACGCTTTCTCGATTCAACAAAAATTATCTTTTTTTCACTCTAAAAATTATAGTTAAATTTAAAGTTGTTTTATTCATATATCTTCGTCTAAAATAAAGCGATTAACAATGAATGGCTCGTTGTTAGCCAAAATATAAAAAAGAGCCTGAAGGGTATGAGACGTTTTTTTAACGAGAAAAAAATAAAATCTCCAGAATCAGGTCCTGCCGGACGCATCAAACTTCATAACTTTTCTAAGATATTTATCGTTCTTGCGTTCTTTTTGACTTTACTTCTCGTACCGATATCTGCAAAACTGCCGGCCGGAACGGATTATCATCCGCAAGATATCAAATCTCTGATGAATTCAGGGAAAAAACTATTGAGCGAGGGAAACTTCGAACAGAGCCTGGAGTTTTTATCAAAGGCGCTCAACCTTGCCTCCGCGGCTGGCGACGGGAAAAACAAGATTGATTGCCTTATGAATTTAGGCCTGCTTCATTGGAATACGGGCCAGATAGAAGAATCCTCAGAATTTTATAAGCAAGCTCTTTCACTGGCTGAAAAACTGAATCTCACAAAAAAAAGCCAAGAATGTCACAAAATCCTTGAAATATTCAGCCTGTATAACGAAGGGAAAAAACTCCGCAGCGCAGGAAAAATGCCTGAATCTATTCAAAGCTTCGAGAAAGCAATAATTATCGCCAGGGAAATAGGAAGCCAGTATCATGAACTGAAATGTCTGCGTCAATCGAGCATTTCTTATCTGGCAATCTCTGATATCAAAAATTATCTTGGGGTGAATCAACAGTGTTTAGAAATTTCCCGCAGCCTGAATCACAGGATTGAAACGGGATATGCACTGAACAATATCGCAAATTATCACACAAAAGAAGGTAATTATTCTCATGCGCTGAGCAATTACCTGGAAGCGCTTGAAATCGCGCGCAAGTTAAAGAACAAAACAGATATTTCTATCAATCTTAAAAATATTGCCAATATTTATTTTTTCATTGGCGAATTCAAAAAATCTCTGGATTTCTTCTCTGAAGCATTGGAGATGGATAAACAGACAGGCAACAATAAATTAATATCTCATGGACACAATAATTTAGGGATTATATTCAAAAACTTAGCTTCAATATCTGAAGATAAGTCTGATTATTACAAGGCACTCAGCCATTTTAGTGAATGTCTGGAATTGTCACAGAGCTCCAAAAACAAGCGGATGGAGATTATGTCTTTAAATAATATTGGCAGCATCTATCTCGACATGAACAAATATCATATCGCACTCAGATATTTTAAAAGGGCACTCAAAAAAGCTGAAGGCGGCCGACATATTAGTTTGCTAGGGATGGCTCTCAACAACACAGGCTTCACTTACTTGAACTTACCCGATTATCAAGAGGCCGAATCTGCCTTTGCTGAGGCAATAATGCTTGGTGAAAAATCCAGAGAAATCATGCTTCTCTGGGAAGCCTATTTCGGGCTCGGTCAATGCGTTGAAAAGCAGAAAAAGTACGACCTAGCCGTAGAAAGCTATAAAAAATCCATAGAGATTATCGATAGGGTAAAAAGTCAGATCGTCCTCGATGTAGAAAAAGTGGGATATTTCCGGAGAAAATTCAAAGTTTATGAATGCCTTATCGACCTTTATTACAAACAGTTATTAGAGGACAGTTCAAAGAAAACTGCGATGGAGATTTATAACCTTGTTGAGAAGGCAAAGGCAGCTAGCTTTCTGGAGATTCTTAAGGAATCTCAAACCGATATTTATAAAAAATTGCCTGAAGAAATGAGGGAGAGAGAAAAAGAGCTCTCCGATAAAATTCTTGGCTTTATCAAAATTCTTTCAGGCCCGGATATTTCTGAGAAAGAAAGAGCAGAAATCAACAATAAGTTATTCGAGGCTGAAGATAGGTACAATGCGTTGATATCGGAGATGCGCCAGGAAAACCCGGAGGTCGCGGCAATAATAGCTCAAAAGCCATGCCCGATTGAGTCGATCCAGGATAAGGTGCTAGATAAAGAGACAATAATTCTCGAATATTTTCTGGGCGAAAAGATGTCTTTAATGTTTCTCATTTCGAATGATTCATTTAAAATCTTTCCCCTTCCATCACGCGAGGAAATTTTAAACTCCATGAAACCTTATCTGAAAATCATATCAGATACTCCAATTAAGGATTTCAGGAGTAAATCAGAAGCCAGGCGTTTCTACAACATGCTGCTTCAACCTACAGAGACAGAAATCTCGAATTCTGTAAAAAACCTGGTGATCATCCCGGATGGAGTTCTTCATTATATGCCATTTGAGACCCTAGTCATGAAAGACCCTGACCCAATATCAGAAAAAAATTATTTAATCTCAAAATACACGATTTCCTATTCACCTTCTGCCTCATTGCTCTTTTATTTGAAGAATGAGTTTGCGGAAAGACAATACTCCAAAGACTTTCTCGGATTCGGAAATTCGTCTCATTATTTTAAACCGTCCCGAGAACAAAAAAAACATAAAAATCCGGCTGAAATACTTATGGAATTATATAAGGGGCATGGCTACAGTTTATCGCCGATTCCCTATACTGTGAAGGAAGTTAAAAAAATTGCTAAATTTTTCCCCGGGAAAAAAAGGGATATCTATCTGGAAAATGAGGCCAGCGAAAATACTGTCAAGAACCTGCCTCTGGACGAATACCGTATCATTCATTTCGCCTGCCACGCATTCCTTGACGAAGTTTTTCCTTTTCGCTCAGCTCTGGTTTTAACCGCTGAGAACAGTGTTGATGAAGATGGCTTTCTGACTGTCAGGGAAATTTATAATCTCAGGCTGCAGCCGGAACTTGTCGTCCTTTCCGCATGCCAGACAGGAAGGGGAAAAATAGAAAAAGGCGAAGGAATCTTTGGCCTTCCCCGAACTTTTTTTTACGCCGGAGCGCGTTCCGTGGTCTCTACTTTGTGGAACGTAGCGGATAAGTCTTCGGCTCAATTCATGCATCTCTTCTATCAATTTCTTTCTGAAGGAAAGAGCAAATCTCAATCGCTGCGCTTGGCCAAACTGGAAATGATGAAAAATGGATATTCGCATCCTTACTACTGGGCTGCTTTTATCCTCAACGGAGAATATTAATCATCTATTTTTTGATCACGAATTCCTCTAATCGCGATTCAATTTTATACCCACTTTGCAATACGGCTGTCACCATCCAGAAATATCTCTGCCCCTTCTTCAATAGTTTTTTCAATTCTAAAGGAGCAAACAATTCACTAGCTTGGGCTTTCTCGCTCCGCCATAAGAAACGCAACTCTTTATCGAAGACCTCGATGAGGTAGTGATCGGAGTTTGAAATCTTTTCCCATTTGAAAACCAGTTCTTCCAATACAATGGCTTTATTGACGGGCTCAACAAGATTGATTCTTGCTTCTGTTCCTCTTTCTACAAAAGCCTTTTCAGGTCTTTTTAAAATATAGACAAATATCATAGAAACGGCCAGAACTGTTGCCATAAAAGCAAAACCATACTTCAAGAAGGGCCTGGACACTAACATTCTTCTTACCCTGGTCTTGTCACCATATTCTTTTTCACCGGAGTCTAGAGCTTTAGCAATTCCTTCATTCAGTTCTTTTTCATCGTCAAGAGCCTTTAAAATAAATTTAATCTCCTGATGACAATACCCGCAGCGGGCCGCGTGGTCTATTACCTCTGCTCTCTCTCTTCTTGAAATATCCGACCTGAAGTGTTTGAGCATAATTTCAGGCGAAGGACAATTTTCTCTGGATGGCGAAGAAACCTCAGAAACACAGTCTCTGTAAAGACTTTTTAAGTCAAAGTGATCAATTTTCATAGTTAACTCCTTCATTTTTTAAGATCTTCTTTAAATCAGCCAGGCCTCGATAGAGCAAATTCCGTGTTTTGTCTTGACTCCAGTTTAGAAAAATCGCAATCTCTTCGATTGACATATCCAATAAAAACAGCCTGACAACTCTCTGCTGAGGACTCTTTAAAGATTCTATGGCCTGCCATATGATGTGTTTATATTTTTCCTCTTGATAGTTATTTTCCGCCAAAATGGGTTCCCCATCAAAAACCTTGATCCGCTCCTGTAATCTTGCCTGCCTTCTTGAGGCCCTGATCTGGTCAATAATGGTCGAATTGACTACCCTCATAATATATGACGAAACATTTTTAATTTTTTTCTTATTTTTCAATAAATTCCATATTTTGATGCTCACTTCCTGAGAAATATCTTCAGGGTCAATGCCATCTTTTTGAGGATTAAATTTTTGGATATGAGCCGCTATTGAACTGGAAAATCTCTCTATAATCTTCTTCAACAGCTCTTCTCTTGTGCCGTTTGTCTTCATCTGTTTTTAAATTTTACCATCTCTCTCCAGCGCGGACAATGATTAAAGCTTTCATAGCATCGGGCTCAAATCCTTTGAAAGGATATTCCCGGGTTTATGTGGCGGATTTTGATAAATGAATTTGGCTATATTTTCTGCAATAACAATAAGTTAGAAGCATATAATCCTAAAAAAGCCATCGTATTCAAGAGAAATTTTTTCAGGCCTAGGTTTTATATTTGAGAATTTTTTTAAAGTCAAAGCGTCTATATTAATGGAGTAATACTAAAAGGAGATTCGGATGTCAAAAAAATATCTAATATTAATCCTGGTATTCACGATAATCGCGTTCTCTTCAGTGCTAAACCTGAAAGCAATCAGAGACTCTTCTTCCACCTCTGAGGACGAAAAGTTAATTGAAGTCTGCAGCAATGGCATCGTTTATGTCCCCTTTGGCACCAAATATGTGCTCTGCAACGGCAAAAAAAGCAGGGTTTTAAGGATTGAAAAATACGAGGCAACTATTTTATCCGGCTGTTGGTGTCCAGAAGATTGCTGCAACGGCCAATGTGCCGTGATAATTATATGCAATGCGAAACCTGAGACAAAAAATAATTTAAACTCAGACGGCTGCGGCTGTAAATCGGGCAGAAAACCCGCCGGTAGCGGAGGTGATTTATGCACGATGTGGTTATATTGCGGTGATTAAAAGTATCATCATATAAACTTGAGGTAAAAGACTCCTTTTTTGATGCAGAGAAAGACAATCGAAGGGCTAAAATCAAACAGGCAGGATGGTTTGAAAAGGAGCAGGTTTCTTAAAAGCGAGATAAAAGTTGCTCCGCTGAAGGCTGCGTATTCCTTCCCGCTTAGGGAAGGAATCATGCCCGCGCAGCCTTCTCAAAGCAAATGATCTTCAAAAAAATAAAAGAATCTCTGATTGAGATCATCATCCTCTTATTTTTTATTGCCCTGACGCTAATAATTATTGGCTTGTGTAATCCTTAGACCGGATAAATTTCCTTTTTAAATAACTTCAGATAACGGTCAGCTCGTCTGGCTAAACGCCGGAAACAACCACGTCTTTAAAAACCAGACTGGGTGTGCGCCAGGAAGAATAAATCCATGGATCGTTGGCCGCTTCGACCAGCCCCTTCCAGAACTCAAGGTGATTGCCGGCAATGTTCATCTCTGCCACAGCCTGGACCGGCTCGCCCTTCTCAAAATGCTGGCCAAAAATGCCAATCGAGGCATCGCCAGTGGTTGAGTTGGAATTGCCGCCGATAAAGCCGGTAATGAAAATGCCTCTGACCAGATCCTTCATGATCTCCTTCACCGAGCGCTTTCCTGGAGAAATGATCAGATTGGAAGGGCTTCCGGTTGTTGGCTCCCAGCCCAGTTTCCGGCTGTAATACCAGTCCACATAGAACTCTTTCAGGACTCCCGCATCGAGCATGACTCTCTTCTTGGCCGCAAACCCGTCGCCGTCGAACAATCGGCTGCCCAGACCGCCGACAATGAACGGGTCATCGATGAGTGTCAGGTGTTTGCTGGCAATCTCTTTCCCCTTCTTGTCGGAAAGGAAGGAACGTTTCTGCTGAATGTTGAACCCGAACTTGGCGTCGAGAAGACCGCTGAATAATCTCGGGACATTCCTGTTCTCGATGATGATGGGCAAAGTCTCGGTCTTCAGTTTTTTCCCGCCGAGGAGATCCAGAGTTCGCTTTGCCGCATCAGCTCCAATTTTCTCCGGAGAAAGCAAGTCTTTTTTCTTCACGCAGGCCACATAGCTTCCGCCCATCGGGCGGCGGTCGCCTTCATCCTGAACTGTCATGCTCGCCCCGGCCTGATAAAAAGTGGATGCTCTGGAGCCTTCAAAACCGTTGCTGGCTATCAAAATGACTTCCTCATAGCCGTCGTATTCTACGGCCGTGACAGAGATAACCTTATCCCCGCCTTTGGCAAGGCAGGTCTCTTCTATCGCTTTCACCATGTTGTGTCTATCTTCGGGAGTCATTTTTTTATAGTCAGCGTCAACAATTCCCAAGTCAAGATCGGCACGTCCCTGGTAATATCTGGGGTCCGGTAAAGTGCGGTAAGGGTCCTCTGCCAGAAGCCTGGTGGTGGCGATAGCGCTGGTGATGAAGTCTTTCAAAGCGCTCTGGCGCAAGTCTGCCGTGCTCTGAACAGAATAGCGGCCGTTCACATAGACTTCGAATCCCAGCGCTCTTGTGGAAGCCTCTTTAATTGTCTCCGGCTTACGCTCCCGGCAACTGATATTCACAAACCGTTCGTTAGAAATACCTGCCCGGTAGTGATCCGCGCCAGCCGATTTTGCGGTCTTGATCACCCATGCAGCCAGATCATACATTTCTTTATTCATCGCTGCCCTCCTTTCCTCAGGCTTTTACGCCGCCAACAGTCAGCGACTTTACCAGACAGGTCGGCTGTCCGAAGCTGCAGGGAACGGCCTGCCCGCCTTTGCCGCATGCCCCTCCACCACCTCTGGACATCTCAAGGTCGTTGGCCAGCATGGTGATGTTCATCAGCATCTTCGGGCCGTTGCCCATGATGTTGACATCCTTGATGGGTGCTGTGAGCTTGCCGTTCTCGATCATCCGTCCCTGGGAAACATAGAAAGCGAAATCCCCTTCGCCGATTTTCACCTGTCCGTTGCTCACATCCTGGACATAGATGCCTTTGGCCACACTTTTGATCACATCCTCAGGCAGAGCGGGGCCGGCCAGCATGTAAGTGTTTCTCATCCGTGGCTGAACATAGTGCTCGTAGCTCTGGCGCCGTCCGTTTCCTGTGGGTTTCACCTTGTAAAACACCGCAGAAATCTTGTCATGCATGTAGCTGGAAAGTATTCCTGTGTCGACAAGAACTGTTTTTTGCACTGGAGTGCCTTCGTCATCAACGTTAATCGAGCCCAATTGGTTTGGCACGGTGCCGTCGTCAATGATGGTCACAAAGGGCTCTGCGACCTCTTTACCGAGCATGGTGCAGTAGGTGGAGATCTTCTTGCGGTTGAAGTCAGCCTCCATCCCGTGCCCTATGGCCTCATGGAGCAGGACGCCTGTGACTCCTGAACCCAGGACAACAGGCATTTCTCCGGCAGGAGGCTTGACCGCATCGAAAAGAGTGACGGTGCGATCCACGGCTGTTTTTGCGACTTCATTCACAACCGCAGGAGTGTAGTAAGAGAAATCCCAGCGGCCGCCGAGATTCCAGCCTGCGCGCTCTCGCCTGCCGTTTTTCTCGGCGATGACAGAAGCATAAAGGTAATTTCTGGGCTGCAGGTCCCAAGCTATCTTGAAGGCGTGAGTATGGTTCCCCTTCTCAAAAATCCGGAGCGTCGATGGAAAATTGCGGCATTCAGCCAATCCGTGGCCGGATTTTCCGCAAGGTTCATCGGCCACAGCATCCGCACCAAACAATACCGCTATGTCCGATGGCAGGATTGGCTGGATAACCGCGTCATCGCCCAGGAGTTGTACGACCTTCAGAACGACCCGGAGGAAAACATCAACATCGCCGACAGACCGGAAAACCTCCAGCTCGTCAATAAGCTTGCTGCCTTTCTCTCCATGGGCTGGAGGGCAGCCTTACCACGATAAAAAGATATTCTTCAACCAGAGAACTTCAAGAAAGGTGAAAAGACAATGGCAGAAGATTTGCAAAGAAATTCAAAAGCCTCAGAGGCCCATTTTCAAGTTAGAATTATCATCGGGTATATTAAGATCGTTGTCGGAAGTCTGATGGTTCTTTGGGATTTCATAAATGTCTACAGAATATTCAACAATACTATAACAATCCTATAGAGATCGAGATCTTTGGAGAAATCATACGCACCCTTTCCTTCTCTCATTCCTTCATCTCTCTATCGATCTCCGACCAAGCCTGAAACACTGCCTCCACGTTTTCTGGCTTGGCGCCGGGACCGAACTCACACTGGGCAATAACTCCTCCGTCAGCATAGAGATGGGCATAAATGCTTTGGACAGCTTGGACTACCTCATCGCGCGACCCATGCGCCAGAATGTGCTGGCGGTCGATCTCGCCCCAGAAGGTGATTTTCCCCCTGAACCGCTCACCCAGAGAGCTCACGCCCATGCAGAATACCTGGGAATTTAGCGCATCCACACCGACTTCAATCAGCCCGGGAACGAAGTCCACGATATAGCCGTCTGAGTGGAAGAAAACGTATTTTTTGTGATGGCGGGCCACTTCGACATAGTCCTTATACAACGGCTTGAACAATTCTTTCCAGAGGTCAGGGGCGATGATCGACCCTTTCTGCGTGCCCCAGTCATCCATGATCGCCAGGGCATCGACATCGGTTTGCGCCCAGGCTTCTGCCTCTTTGAGATTGAACTCGTGGACACGACGAATGAGCTCTAAGAGCTCTGGCGGCTTCTCCATAAGATCAATCAAGAGGTTCATGGTTGTCCGGATAAACTGCAGCCTCTCAAAGGGCCTGATCCATGTCCCGGCCAGGACAAAACGGTCCTCTTTCCGGCAGAAGCGGTTAATTTCTTCTCTGTTCAGGTTCAGAAATTTATCCGGAGTTTTGACTTTTTCCAGGTCCTCCCACTTCTCGACCAGAGGCTTGCGGACAATGCCGATTGTCCCTCTCTGGGCATTTTCAAAGACACAGCCCCACTCATCGACGTATGTTCCTTTGAGGTACCGTTCAGGAGGGTCGGTCAAGTCCCGGTTGCCGATGATGCGGGGTGCGGTGACGATATCGTCGGGAAATTTTTTCTGAATGGCATGAAGCTCGCGGGGATAGTTCTCTTCTGCCCAGGGAAGAAACCACAGCTGGCGGGGAATTCTTTCCGGCTTGGCAAATTCCAGAGTCTTTTTGACCAGTTCTCTCGATGTCATTTGAGGATTGGATCTTGTATTTGGCAACGGCTAGGCTAATCTCCTTTTATCAGAGACATTTTTTATATAGCATATATCACAGCACAAAATTGCGGTCAATTTTTTTTGCCAAAAGTCTAAAAAAAATTAGCTTGTTTTTTTTATTTATGATATTATCCCCGCGGGGATGGCGGCTTTTCTGAGAAATTCTTCTATCAGAATCGATCAGCCTCTACTGCGCAAAATAATATTAACCGCATTTCTGCTATGTCTCGGCTCGTCCTTAGCGCAAACTCCTTTACGAACCATTAACATCAGAGTTGCTTTCGATGATGAATTTCAATCTCAAAGAGAATGGAGTGTGTTCATCAGACGGGCTATAAACGCATCTTCCCAAAAATTTGAGAAAAATTTCGGCATCAGATTCAATGTCGTAGACTATGAGAACTGGAAATCGGATGATTCACTCCTGAGGGTTTATGACCTGATCAACGACCTGAGAAAAAAGGTTTTGTTGAAGGATTGTGATATTGTTGTCGGATTCACGGGCCAATGGACCACAAGGGAGGATATTTCGGGTGCGGCCATCTATCTGCGCAACTATGTCGTTGTTAAAAGCTTGAGCTCAGAGTATCTGATGAGCTTGGTTCTGAGCCATGAGATCTGCCACCTGTTTGGGGCAGTTGACCTTAACGAAAAAGGCTCGATCATGAACCAGAAAAACCCTGGTCAGGACTTCGATGAATTCACAGCTCACCTTGTTTTGCTGAACAGGGACCGGAATTTTATTCCCCATATTTTTCCCCTGGAAAAAGACAGATGGGATGAGGCAATCAACCTCTACAGGGAGAGGAAAACTTTAAAACTTAAAGAAGTGGATCTCAACGTCATGCTGGCTTTCTTTTACATCGAAAAGAAAGAATATGATGCAGCCATCTCTGAGTGTCTCGAGTTATTAGAGTTTTATCCCAATTCGGCAGAAATCCACAATACTCTCGGCATTGCCTTCCGCCGCAAAGGAGAGCTTGAGCGGGCAGTCGAAGAATACAAGAAGGTTTTGAGTTTACAGCCCGATATTCCCGAGGTCCATTTCAACCTGGGCATTACTCTGACAAAAATGGGAAGACTGGAAGAGGCCGTCAAGGAATACACAAAAGCGATTGAGCTTAATCCAGAATATGCCAAAGCTTTTTACAATCTCGCTTACATTTATTTAATCCTCAATAAACCTGATCTGGCCATCCAATTCTCCCGGAAGGCGCAAACGATATATCCTGGCATGGCCAGAGCGCTGTCGACGATGGGTGGAGCCTTCCTTCTCAAGAATGATTTGCAAAGGGCGGAATCCGCATCCATCCAGGCGCTTCAAATCGATCCTTCCCTCTCCATCCCGCACAACAATTTGGGCACCATAAACCTGCGCAGGAACGATTTGGACCGGGCAATCGTCGAGTATAAAGCTGCTTTGGTCAAAAATCCGCTATTTCCCGAGGCTTACTACAATTTGGGACGGGCGTACCTTCTGAAAGGTTTAACCGATTCGGCGATCGCTGCTTTTCTTATGGCGATTGATTTAAAGCCGGATTATGCCCAAGCTTACTCCAACCTCGGACCTGCCTATCTTCAAAAGGGGATGATTGAAGAGGCTGTTAACGCCTGTAAGAGGGCCGCAGAGCTGAAGCCAGATTATGCCCTTGCTTATTCCAATCTTGGCTATGCTTATCTGGCAAAAGGGATATGGGGAGAAGCCAAAAATTCTGCTGCCAGGGCCGCTGAGCTCGATTCAAGCCTTCCTGAGGCTTATAATCTCCTGGGAATTGTGCTTGAAAAGGAAGAAAAATTCGACGAAGCCCTCGGGCAATACCTGAAAGCATTGGACCTCAATTCTGAAGATCTCACCACGCATCTCAATTTGGGCAATCTTTACCTTAAGAAAACGCTGCTCGATAAATCCGCGTATCATTACAAGAAAGTGCTCGAGCTGAATCCTCATTTTGCTCGGGCTTACAATAACCTGGCAGTGATTTCCTTCTACCAAAAAAATTATCCCTCGGCCTGGGCTTATCTTAAAGCTGCGGAAAACCTGGGGGCTCGAGTTCATCCCGGGTTCAAAGAAGAGCTGCAAAAAAAAATAAAAGAGTAAAGATTCAAGAAGCCTTTTATACTTTTGGCGCTCGTCAGCCATCCTTGACATATTTTCGACTTTTGGTTTAACATTCAGTTAGACGATTGATGGGAAAGCCGAGCTAAAGATGCCCACCCAACAAGCGCAGCCTAATACCAATCACTTGTTCCTTATCCATATTTTTTTTCCACCAGCCAGAGGGATGGGCATTTGCGGTCGTTTGGCACTCACTCTCGCTGTCTTCCTTTTCACCGCCACAGCCGCAATCTCTACCCCAGTTAAGGTTCCCAAGTGGCTTCTTGACGAAATCAGCCGGCCTTTCCCATCCTATCCGCCCGAGACCAATGCTGTCGTCCTTCTCGCGGAACAGACGACGCTCGTCAGCTCCAAGGGTACTCTGCTCACGACTTACCGACGGGCGACCAAGGTCCTCAGGCCAGGCGGAGTGGAAAAAGCCCGCAGCCTCGTCCGATACGAAGCCTTTAACGTCAAAGTCCGGTCCATGACGGGTTGGGTGATAAAACCGACAGGCGAGCCGCGGCAGGCGACCATGAAACAGGCCATCACCTCCTCCTTGGCCCCTAACACTCTGTACATGGATGCCAAGTTCATCCTGCTCCTCATGCCCGATGTCGATGCCGGCAGTGTGGTCGGGTTTGAATGGCGAGAGGAGCATTCACCCCTGTCTCTCGAATACGGCTTTCAATTCCAAGGATCATTCCCCGCTCTTCGTGCTTGCTATTTTCTGTCCCTGCCCCCGCAATGGACCGCGGAATTCCACGCGGTGAACTGGAGTCCCTTGCAACCCCAAAAGGGTTCGGCGGGCTTTCAAAAAACATTCAATATTGAAATCCCGGATATACCGGCCGTTGTCGACGAACCGTTCAGGCCCCTCGAAAACACGCTGGCCGGCCGACTGCTCATCAGGATTATACTTCCTGAGAAAGACCCTCGCGTATTCTCCGGCTGGGCGGACATGGCGGCTTGGTATGAGGGCCTGAGCCGAGAACGCCGCACGCCCGACATTTCGATCTCGGAAAAAGCGAGCGCGCTCACCGCCCAAGCGGCCAGCACGCTGTCCAAGATCCGCTCCCTGGCCGACTTCGTCCAGAAGGAAATCCGCTATGTGTCCATCCAAATCGACATCGGCGGTTTTCAGCCTCACCACGCAGGGAGCATCCTGTTCAACCGCTATGGCGACTGCAAAGACAAAGCGACTCTTCTTTCGGCCCTGCTCCAAGCCATCGGCCTCGAGTCTTATCCCGTCATCGTCCATACTGCCCGTGGCTTCGTCAACCCAAACTCCCCGGTCTCCCTCTACAGTTTCAACCACCTCATCCTGGCCATCCGTCTTCCCGACGATGTTCCGGACGAGGGATTTGACAGCCTCATTCAGCATCCTCGTCTAGGACGCCTTCTCGTCTTTGATCCGACCATGCCGACAACTCCTTTGGGCCGACTCCCCTTCTACCTCCAGGATAACACGGGCCTTTTGGTTGCGGACAGAGACGGAGAGCTCATTAAGCTCCCTCGCCCCAAACCGGAGAGCAACCTGCTTGACCGGATGGGCCGCTTCGTCTTGACGAGCGATGGCACCCTGGTCGGCGAAATCCAGGAAACCCGGCGGGGATCCTTGGCCGATTCCCTGCGATACCACATGCAAGCCGCCTCAGAAGCAGACCGCCGAAAATACCTGGAAACGTTTCTTTCCCGTTCAGTCGCGTCTTTCTCGCTCAAGGATTATGAGTTTCGCCATCTCGACGGCGGCCATGAGGACTTACTGGTTAGCTACCGTTTCATCGCGCCCTCCTACGCTAAGCGCACGGGTGGCTTTCTGGTCGTTCGGCCACGCGTCGCGGGACAGAAGGCCGTCGACCTGACGTCCCAGGAGAAAAAACCGAGGCTCTACCCAATCGACCTCGAGACGACCATGCTGGCCCGCGATGAGTTCAGCATTGAACTGCCCGAAGGCTGTGTTGTGGAAGGCCTGCCGAAGCCCGTGGCGATTGACGCCGGCTTCGCAGCCTACAAGAGCGCGGCCGAAGATGCGGGCGGGAGGCTCGTCTACCACAGGGAATACCGTCTTATGGAACCCCTTCTGCCGGCTTGCAGTTTCGAGGAAGCCCTCAAGTTCTTTCTCGCCATAAGGGCCGAAGAGCAGCAGAGCGTGCTCCTGAAAATGACTGAATCAAGGAGGCAGTGATGTTTAACATGCCCAAGAAGATGAAACCACCAAAGAAGGTTCTGGCCATCTTCATCACTCTTGTTCTGGTCCCGCCTCTTTTCGGCCAAAAACCATGGCCTGTGATTTCCGCGGAAGAAATGGACCTGAAGGATTGTCCCGAGCAGCCTGGGGCTCCAGCAATCTGCTTGTACTATGAAAAGACCACAGACCATGAGCAATTCACGACCAAGGTCTTCAAGCGTCTGAAGATCCTTACAGCGGCAGGACGGAAACAGGCCAACATCGAAATTCCCTTTTTTAAAGGGATTCAGCTCGTAAAAGACATCGAGGCCCGAGTCGTGCCGCCAGATGGCCAACCGCAGGAGTTCACAGGCCAGATCTTCGAAAAGACAGCCCTGCGAGCCCGAGGGATACGGGTGGTGGTCAAGACCTTCGCTCTGCCAGATGTCCAACCGGGCTTCATCATCGACTACCGTTACAAGATCGTCCCCGATTCGGGCGGCTCGCCGAGAGAGGACGACGAACTCTTGGCCGAATTGCAGTTGAGCAAGGGCAAGCCCGAAGAGGGGGGACGCCCCAAGAAGCTCGAAATCCTATCCTTGCCCGGCGTCCACTGGGACATCCAGGATGATCTTTTCATCCGCAAGGCCCGGTTCGAGTACATCTCCTTCCCCTATATCTGGGTTCTTTTCAAGAGGTCATGTCGGCTGGCTTGGGTCGCACACGGGCTAGGTATCTACGAACCTAAGGTCAAGGGCAGCCGGATCAATCTCGAGGTCCAGAACGTCCCCGCCTTCGTGGAAGAAGACTTCATGCCCCCCGAGCAAAGCGAGCGGATGTCCGTGGACGTTTTCTATGTGGACCCCAGGATCAGAGACCATAATGAATACTGGGAACGGGAGTGCAAGATCTGGCAGAAATCGGCGGAAAACTTTATCGGCAATCCGCAGAAGCTCGTCCCTGAAGTCCAGAACGTCGCTGGCGACACGCAGGACCCTGAGGAGCGGCTCAAGAAAATCTACGAAAGGGCCCAAAGCATCCGCAATCTGAGCTACGAAAAGGGCCTGACCCGAGGACAAAGAAAAGAGCAGAAAATCAAGGTCAACAGCACGGCCGCCGATGTCCTCGAGCGGAACTACGGCCTGCGAAGCGATATCACCCGGACCTTCGTCGCCTTAGCCCGCGCCGCCGGCTTTGAGGCCGATATCGCCCGCGTCTCGACAAGAGATGACAAGCTCTTCCGCATCAACCTCCTCACCTTCTACGACCAGCTCGATTCGGAATTGGCCGTGGTCAAGCTCGGCGAGAGAATCCTGCCCTTCGACCCGGCCACACCATTCTGCCCGTTCGGCCTCGTGCACTGGAGCCGATCCAACACAGCCGCTGTCATTTTCTCCGACAAGCCCCCGGGTTTTATCACAACGCCCGCCTACCGCCCCGAATTTGCCCTGACCCAGCGCGAGGTCGTGCTCCAGCTCAATCCTCAAAGCCTTCTCACCGGAACCATCAAGACCACCTATTCCGGTCACGAAGCCCTGGTCCGCCGCCTCAAACACATCCATGACGACCGGGAAGACATTAAAAAGAGCCTGGAAGATGAGCTGGCGGGAATCCTGCCCTTAGGAGCCAGCGTCACGATAAAAAACCTGGAAAACATCGATAATAACAACCTTTTGCTTATAGTCGTTTACGACGTCACTATCCCGGGCATCGTTACTATGGCGGGGGATCGCTTGCTTCTTCCGGCCTCTCCTCTCCTCGGCACAAAGCAGTATCCTTTCCGCCACGCCCAGCGCAGGTATCCCGTTTACTTTCCCTACCCATTCCGGGAGTTCAACGACATTGTCATCATCCTTCCTGAAGGCCTGACCGTCGAGACGCGTCCCGAGAAGAAGAAGATCCAGCGCGATTTCTCCTCTTACTCGCTCGTCTGTATCCAGGAAAGGCCTCAAAGACTCCACGTCCAACGAGACCTTATCATCCAAAAAAGCTACTTCCCTGCGGAGCAGTACACGGCCATCAAGGCCTTCTACGATGCACTTCGAACCCACGACGAGGAGCAATTCGTACTGAGCCAGACAAAGAAGTAGGCCTTCAGCGAGGACGCAAACTCCTTCCACAGCAGGAGCTGGAGCTCAAGAATCAGACCAGATAAAAAAGGATGGGTATATTAAATTAGAATTATCTCTTGGATTTCCTTATAGCCTGGATGGACAGATGATCCTGCAGGGGCAAGCTTTTATCCGGAGGCTTGGCCGGCGAGGAGTAGGCTTTCTCAACAGCTGGCCACAATTTTTTTGTCGAAATAAGGCCGGCGGCAAAAATGACCACCCCTTCGGCTTGAGCCTTTCTGACAATATCGATTGTTCTTAAAAGTTTCTCCTCTGGAAAAAATCCGGCTGGCGGGTCGGAGAGAACTTTGTTTATTTCGCCCATAAAAGCGTCTTTTTGAATTTTCCCTTTAAGAAATGAATCAAATGCCTTGCTCAGCTCTTTGGCTCTCTGAGGAGAGAAATCCTTGAGATAAGCGATGTTGGCCGCCATCAACTTTGTCAGCTCCTCTTTTTGGGCCTCAATGTCCTGACCTGACTTTAAAATTGCAAGAGTTTTTTCCCAGGGCTCTCTTTCTTCTTTGAAGATGTAGTGGGCATCAAGGCCGACGTAAAGATGGCTTTTGCCTCTGCACCATTCGACCTGCGCCTGGACGATTTCTTCCAGATAAATTAGATAATCCTCAAAGCCCCCCTGAAAATGGCTGCGGTAGTTCATGGGCATGATGATATCGACCCAGGGAGCAAAATCAGTCCAGCGCTGGCCGATGAATCGGCCGCTGAGCATGGGATTGATGAAAACGGCCGCGGAGAACTCGATATCCGGCTTTATCTTGTGAGCCAGCTCCCAGGCTAGACGAACAAAATCGGTGATGGCGTCGCAGCGGGCCTGGTAAAAGAAATAATCCAGGTCGCTGCGGTTTATGGATTTTCCGCTCAGAAGAAATTCGGCTTTTTCCTCCCTGCTCATCGCCGGCCAGTCTGGCGGATTCACGGTAAAGTCGCTGTCCCAGTTTGCTTCTTCCCTGACGCGCTCTTTTTTCAGGGGGACGCGGTCCTGCGGCCGGTTGAAATAATAAAAATGATTGTATTTGAAAAAGTGATCCAGACAGTAATCGCAAAAGCAGTAGCTATCCGGAGCAACATCTCCAGGATAGCGGACATAGTCATGGTGGATGCCGTCGACATCGTAATCCCTGACAATTTCTTCAATCATCGGCAGCAGCCACTGGTCCGTGTAACCCGGTCTTCGTGCCGGACACATCCAGACGCTGTTGTAGATAACGTCCGGAGTTACCTTTTCTTCAGAGGTAAGGCCGCCTTGAGGATTGACCATCGCCCATTCTGGATGGAGCTTAAAAGCCGGGGATTCTTTTCCCTCGGGATAATCGCAGAGCCAGGCATGGACCCTGATGTTGTGCAGGCGGGCGTATTTGGTGATCGCTGCCAGAAGGTCAAATTCCTTGTATTGAGGATGAATGGCCTCTTGAAATTTTTTGCTGTGCCAGAAAATTTGGCCTGCTGTGTCCTTGACCAAAGGCACGAGAAGCTCGATATTGGATTTTTTGACGAGCTTGATGAATTCTTCCACATCCTTCTCGCTCTTCCCGAAATCTCCTGGGTGGGCCCAGAGCGCTCTGCCTTCATATTCCCTGTCAAAGGCACTTAAGGAAGCGACGAAAAGAAAAACCGTTAAAAGCAAGAAAATTTTTTTCATTTTTATTCTCCTGTATAAGTTATTTTTTTCAGATCTCTTCTATTTTATGCGGCGAGAAAAAGGGAACTGTCCCCTTTTTCCTTTTTTCCTTGGAAAATGGTCTATTTTCATAAATAATGCGTGACAATTCAATTATGAGAAATTAATTTAATGTTTTTTGGGCTCCTGTACAAGCCAAAGCTGGCTATGGTTGGGCTTGTTCGGGATTCCACGATGGACAGGCGGACCCGGCTGGCTGTGACTTCATCGAAACGGAGCAAGCGCTTGTAGCCTACGGTCGTCCCCTCTGTTATCTTTCGCCACTCCCCGTCTGTCCAGGCTTCCAGAACGAAACGCTCAATTCTTTGGCCCAAAGAGCTATGCCTTTTAATACATTGTTTATCTGAATTCTGTTTCGGAATTTCATGGTTGCACCTTCATTTTATGGATTATGGACTCCGGAGAGGACATCAGACAATTGCCAGTTGAGCGACGATTTCTCATCATTGAAATCTTCGAAAAGTCTATTCTATTTCAGGCAATTCGTAAAGATGCTTACGGCCGTGCGTTTCATATTGAAAAAGTAGTGCCAGGGCTTTAAAATAGAAAAACTTTGTTAAATTTCCGGGCCTGTTCTGAAAAGAGCCAAGAGAAATGAATATAAAAAAATTTCTATTATTTTTGCTGATGTTGTCATTCGTTCTTTCATCCTTTGTTCTCGCGGCCGAGCTTAAAGCTGTCCGCGTCAAAAAAGGTCCTAAGATCGACGGCAGCCTTTCTGACTCCTCCTGGCAGTCGGCCGTCGTATTCACCGCTTTCCGCATGGTCGAGCCGCAGCCCAATCAGGATCCGACGGAGAAGACCGAGATGAGAATCCTTTACGATGATTCAAACTTCTACATTGGCATCTTCTGCTACGATAGCGAGCCGGGCCGGATCGCGGCCAACTCTATGGCTCACGATATCGGTGCCGGGCGCCGAGGCTGGGGCCAGCCGCAAGCCCCGAGCGACGATATCATCCGTGTTCTGCTTGATCCTTTCCAGGACAAGCGGACCGCCTACATCTTCTTTGTCAATCCCCGCGGCGCAAGAGGCGAGGGGCTGACCTCCGGCGGGGAGGCCAGTCTCAACTGGGACGGCATCTGGGAGGCCAAGTGCCGGATCCTCGAGAACGGCTGGAGCGCAGAGCTCAGGATCCCTTTCAAGACCCTTTCATTCAAGCCCGGGCTCACCGTCTGGGGCATCAATGTCGAGCGCTATATCGCCCGCAAGCAGGAGACCATCCGGCTATCCGGGACAAACAGAGACAGCATCTTCAATAACCCGATGGAAGCGGCTGGCCTGAGTGGCATCGAGGGCGTAAAGCAAGGAAAGGGGATTACGTTCCGGCCCTACGGCCTTGTCAGCACCCAGAAGAGCCACCTTGAGGCCAGGGGTTACGACCAGAATCTGGACGGCGGCTTTGACATCTACAAGAACTTCACTCCCAACCTGTTGGGCGTCTTCAGCTACAACATGGACTTCGCCGAAACCGAAGTCGATGAACGCCGCATCAACCTGACGCGGTTTCCGCTATTTTTCCCAGAAAAAAGGATGTTCTTTCTGGAGGGCTCGGAAATCTTCAATTTCAGTTCGAGCATTAGCTTCATCCCTTTCTTCAGCCGAACGATCGGGCTCTACAGGGGGGAGCAGGTTCCGGTCATCTTCGGCGCCAAGCTTTATGGCAAAATCGGCAAGACGAACCTGGCCGCCCTGGACATCCAGACCGACAAGTTCAGGGAACTCGAGGGCTCCAATTTCCTCGCCGCCCGGATGACCCAGGACATCTTTGCCGAGAGCAAGGTGGGCTGGATCTTCACCAACGGCAGCCCCGCCGGAGAAAAGAACTCTCTGGCCGGGCTGGATTTTACATATTCGACTTCCAAGTTCACCGGAAACAAGAACCTCATGCTTGCTGCCTGGATGGCTTACAACTGGAATGAGAAGCAGGGCCGGCACCACGGCTTCGGCTTCAGGGCCAACTACCCCAATGACCTGTGGGACATCCAGACCACTTACGCTTACTACGGAGAGGCTCTGGATCCCGGGATGGGCTATATGATGCGGCACGGCATCCAGACCTTCTTTGCAAGATTCTCCTATCAACCAAGGCCTGAAAAGGGCCTGCTCGGCCGTCTCGTCCGGCAGTTTTTCTTCGAGGCGAGCGGCGATTTCTACTGGGACCTCTCGGGAAAGATCGAGACGAGCAGGATCACCGCCTCGCCCCTGAGCCTGAGGACGGAGAGCGGCGAGCGAATCGGGCTCGAAGTTGTCTCTAACCGCGATGTCCTCCCCTATGATTTCGAGGTTGCCAGAGGCGTCATCCTTCCTGCTGGTTCCTATGACTTTACGAACTGTCGCTTCGAGTTCAGCACAGCGACCTACCGGCCGGCAGCTTTTGACGCGAGCTGCAACTTCGGGGAGTTCTATTCGGGGAGTTACGGCGATTTGAATATTGGTCTGACGCTGAAGTACAAAGGCTACGCAAGTCTGGCCCTGGACGCCAACCTTGTCCAGGGCAGGCTCCCCCAGGGGCACTTCAGCGAAAATGTCTACCAGGTCAAAGCCGACATATTCCTTTCGCCCGACCTGGGCTTCATGAACTACATCCAGTATGACGACATCTCCAGACAGCTGGGCTGGAGCGCCCGGCTCCGCTGGCAGATCTCGCCTGGCAACGTGATCTTCGTCGTCTACAACAAAAATTGGGAGCGGCGATGGGAACCGACGAGCCGCTTTCTGCCCTCGGAGGAACGGGGAGTTCTGAAGATATCGCTATCGGCAAGGCCGTAATCGCCGATGCGTTTCTAATCAAAGAAAGTCAAGCCCCAGCCGCTAGCACCGTAAGTTTCTGACATCGTGCGCGACCTATTTCTTTTCCTACCTTCTTTTCCTTGACATCGATAACGTCTGAAGATATATTTGATTTTCGTTCGATTATATATTTTTAGCACCCCAAGGGAAGGTGAATCGTGATAGCCAAAAAAATAAACGCCGGTCCCTTGTAACTCATTTGTTTTTAATCTCAAAGGAGAATTCCATGCGCATTTTAATAACAGGAGGTGCTGGTTTCATCGGCTCTCATCTGGTGGAATACCATTTAGCCAAGGGGCACCGGGCCCACGCGGTTGACAACCTGAGCACAGGGTCTTTAGAAAATATCAACGGGTTCATGGAAAATCCCCGCTTTTGCTTTAATAAGGCAGACATCCTGACCTGGAGAGGCCTGGAAGACGCTGTTGCCTGGGCAGACCGCGTCTATCACCTGGCGGCCATAGTCGGGATGTTCAAGGTGTTGGAAGACCCAACCAAAGTCTTAACTGTCAACATAGAGGGGACTGAGCGTATTCTTAAGTCGATGATTTCAGTCAAACGAAGACCTCAGATTGTGATAGCCTCTTCCTCTGAAGTCTACGGCACCTGCGACAACGATACCTTCAAGGAAGATAAAGAAATAAAAATTTCCGCGGGAATTTCTCCCCGTTACAATTACGCAATAAGCAAATTAACAGAAGAGATAATGGGGATTTCCTATTTCAGAAAATACAATCTTGCGGTGACCATCGCTCGCATTTTTAACACCATTGGCCCCAGACAAACCGCCCTTTATGGAATGGTCGTGCCTAGATTCATAGAGCAGGCCGTGAATGGGAAGCCCGTAACTGTCTTTGGAGATGGCTCGCAAACGCGGAGTTTCTGTGACGTTCGCGATTTGGTGGTTGGACTTGATAGACTTGCCAGCAATCCGGAATGCAATGGCGAAATCTTTAATGTTGGCAATAACCACGAAATCTCTATCCGAGATTTGGCTGAACTCATTAAAAAACTCTCCAAGAGCGATTCCCCTCTAGAATTTTTGTCCTATGAAAAAGCCTATGGCCAGGACTTTGTGGATGTGCCTCATAGGAAGCCAGATTTGAAAAAGTTTTTTAAGCATGCGAAGCTCAAACATAAATGGAAACTTGAGGAGACACTCAAAGAGCTCATTGCCATCAAGTCTTCCCAATGAATATTTGAAGGAAAAAAGACGCAATGGCTGCTTTTATTCCTTATTTCGTGCTCAGCCCGAATACAATTATGAGCATTATCGGCTACATTCACGGGCCCGATAAAACTGTTCCCACACCAGAGGAAGATTGGCGCACAGCTAAAGTCGATGTCGTTATTCCTGCTCATAATGAAGAACACATCGTTCCTCTCTGCCTCGCATCCCTGGCGCGTCAGACTATGAAGCCGCGGAGGATAATCCTTGTTGACGACGGAAGTCACGACCAAACTCTGGAGTATGCAAGGACTTTTTGCCAGGTTAACGGCATGGAGCTGATAGCGATCCAACGGAAAGCCTCCATCGGAAAAACACCAACCATTAAGCGGCAATCGCGAGAATTTGACTCTGATGTTGAATTTATTCTTGATGCGGATACGGTCCTCGATTCGAAAAACTACATAGAAAGGGCAGTCCAGGAACTTTACCAGGCTACAGGAATAGCCAGTGCCTGCGGGACGATTTTGCCACTCCGGGAAAAGGACCGGCTAAAAATGTTAAGACTTCCTTCGCTTCGAAAATTTATGAGACAAGTCCCCGGCTGCTCTCTCCATCCGGAGAAGAATTTACTCACGAAGTTGAACTACTTTATAACAAATTTATACCGAGATGCTCTTTACCTTTATTTGCAGCACTTTATTTATCGCGGTCAGATGGTAATCTTTGGAACTGTGCTCAATCCTGTAGGATGCGCTGTCGCCTACCGGAGAAAATACATTAAAAATCTGTTTGACCATTATGAGCCGATCTTGGGAGACGACTTGACAACAAGCGAGGACATCTTTATCGGCTTCTCAAATCTGAACGAGGGCTACCGCAATGTTCAGCTTGCCGATGTTTTCGCCCGCTCTATGGAGCCAAAATCGACCCATTTGCCTCGCCAGATTTTCCTGTGGTCATCTTCCTTCGTGCAGAGTTGTTATTTTTTTAATAACCTGCTTCTGAGTCCTTTCAGATTCATAAAGCGTTACGTCTATCATCGCTTCAAGAAGAGGATTTTCGTCAAGAAAAAAAGAGAAATGCGCAAAATTCAAGAACCTTACAGAGAAGCATTCGGAGCTAAGTACACAAAAACTTTCGGACGTCCCATCGGCTGGTCTCTATTGACCTCGGCCCTGGAAAAAGTCAGTTTTCCCACAGTCATAGTTATCATGATGATCCTGGGATGGTGGAAAATATTGGCCATAACCATCGCCGCCGAAACAACGGTAGCGGTGCTCTTTCTGACAATAATTGCTAAAGGACACAGGCTTGCCTATTTTTTCAAGGGAATCCTCTTGACGCCCATTCGATATGCTGTGGTGATGTTTGACCTGTTTGTGTTTGGACGATTCGTCATGGATATATGGATCCTGAAAAACAGAAAATGGCGAAAATGAAAAGGAAAACATGAGATTGCCACAGGGCTCCCGCCACGCTCCGCTCCCGGCTTCGGCGCCTCTTCGCAACGGCACTTTTATTGCTGCGTTCGCGTTCGTTGCCTTCCACCTGGTGTTGCTGGGGGCGGAAAATTCTTTCCTTCTTGCAGAAAAATCTTCTATGAGCCAGCAAAGACCGTTGAGCGGCGAGCAAGAAGAGAAAGCCAAAAGAGAAATGGGGATTAAGGCTGAGATGGCAGGACAATGGGAAGAAGCAATAGAGATTTATAAATCCATTCTAAGGCAAAATCCGTCGCAAAAGGACTTATGGCTTCGCATCTCAGATATCGAGGCTCATCTCAACCGCCCCGGAGCGGCAGCAGAAGCTATTGAAAAAGCAGTCCAGCTATCTCCTGAGGATGCATCTCTCTGGTTTCGCTTGGCTCAAGCCTATTCAGTCGCGGATGAGCCAAAACTCGCACTCAATGCCATGAGGCGCGCCTCAAAGTTAGACCCAAAAAATCTGGAATATCTTCGAAATCAGGCAAGCCTGGCAACCTGGGTGGGCAGCTACAAAACTGCCGCAGCCAGTTTCAAGCAGATTCTGTCCATAGCGCCGGACGATTATGCTGCACAATTGGGTTTGGCACGCAATTTGGCCTGGGCAGGCAAATTGAATGAATCTGTAACCTCTTACAAGAAATACATGAAAAATAATCCAGAGGATAAAACTGCTGCTCTCGAATACGCAAGGGCCGAATCATGGCGTGGAAACTACCCGGCCTCACTCCGCATCCTGGAGAATTACCGGAAAAAGTTCGGTGCCTCCGATATTTACCTCCATGAGAAAGCAAGAGTGCTCGCCTGGGCTATGCGGCCGCGCGAAGCTCTTTCCATGACAACCCCCTTGCTCAAGAAGGACCCTGACAACTATGAGCTGAATGTTTCCCACGCTATCGCTTTGAATAATAGCTTCCATTTCAAAGAGTCTCTCCAAACCCTTGATAAGATCAAACAGCTCCAGCCCGATAATCCTCAGACCGAGGCGGCTAAGCTCTACATAAAAACACCGATGCGGCCAAGTCTTACCCCGGGAATGAGCTATTATGCCGATACTTCGGATTTGAGCATCTATAGAGCGTTACTGGAGCTGGGATTTTCGCTGCAGGCGCCGACCCGCTTGACAGCAGGTTGCGAAGTTGACAGCCTGAATGCCAGGCCCGGCTCTGGCCTGGAGAAGACGACCGGCGAAGAACACGCAAGACATGACCATATCTGGCTGGGGCTCAATCACCGCCTTGTTCCTCCCATAGGGCTTTATGGTCAATTAGGAAAAGCCAGGATAGAGGAAGGCCGGGAACATACAATCACGTATCGTATTGGCGGCGATTTTTGGGTTGCCGATGAAGTACGTTTCAACCTCGAAAGAAGCCACGGTTTCTTTATGGTTTCTCCTCGCACTGTCGGTCTGGGGATCAAGAGAGATATAAATCAGGTCCGCTTGCAGTGGGAGCCTGAAATTCCATATCATCTGGACGCCAGCTTCTCCTCTGCCGCTCTCTCCGATACGAACCGTTTCTGGGAAGCTGTTTTTAGCGCCCGCCGCATGGTTGCCAGGACTGAAGCTCTCAACCTGGACTTGGGAATTGGGGGCTGGCTGTTTGGCTACAGATATGACTTGAATAATGGATACTATGATCCCCGCTTGTATCAACGGTATATGGCCGCAAGCTTTGGCTACTGGAAGTTCAGCGACAACGATGGCCTGGGTTTTATCCTCACAGCCGGATTACAGAAGGATAACCGGGCGGCTCGTTTCCGCTTCAGTGGAACAGCTGAACTGGAAGGGACATTTGGAATATACAAAGATCTGATGCTGAAAATACGGGGCGGGATTTTTGAACTTCAACTGGAAAGCGGAGCTCACCGTTCGTTCCTTTTCCAGCTGGGATTTACCAGACGATTCTAAGGTGGCTGTCAATCCCTCTTTGCCAGCCCAAATAAAATCAAAAATCTCAAAACTGACTGCCGACGGAAGAATGAGAAATGGCTGTCCTTCTCAATCGTCACCTGAAGAGCTATTTACGCGAATGATTCTCTTCCGATTTGTGTGGCTCATTTAAAAGCCTCTCCAGAGTGGCCTCGCTCCCCTTCAGGTTT
>CAZJYC010000034.1:0-26252 GCA_964550165.1 uncultured Eubacteriales bacterium | reverse complement strand
GGTGGTGGGTGGGAGGGTCTTTGGCGAGGAGGGATGGAAACCAGCACTTTTAGAGTTGACTATTATCATCATATGCCATCACGGAAAGAAAGATGCTACCCCCTAAGATTGACTTTAAGAATACCATATGCTAATTTTTTAATTTAAACCGATGAACATTCTGAAACTTATCGCCGATGCCAGTTATATGGTTAAGCTCGTTCTGCTCATCCTTGTTTTCTTCTCCGTCTTTTCCTGGACGGTTATCTTCTTCAAGAGAAAAACTCTGAAGGCAGCTTCGACTCAGTCCAAAAAATTCATGAAATTCTTCCGACAGAGCAACAATCTCTCGGAAGTGAACAAGGCTGCCAAAAAATACCAGTTCAGCCCCCTGGCTGCTCTTTTTCAGTCTGGATACAAGGAGCTTGCCTATCTGAGCAAGTCTGGCGAGCGCAACCTTAATCCCGACAAGCTGGAGACCGTCAATCGCGCCCTGCTCAAGGCTTCAAACCAGGAGATATCCCGCCTGGAAAGGATGATGAGCTTTCTGGCCACAACCGGGAGTGTCACCCCTTTTATCGGACTTTTCGGGACAGTCTGGGGTATCATGGATGCCTTCCATAAAATTGGGGTCGTCCGGTCGGCAAGCCTGGATACAGTCGCCCCTGGAATCGCCGAAGCCCTCATCGCCACAGCAGCCGGTCTTTTTGCGGCCGTTCCAGCGGTCATTGCTTACAACCATTATCTCAACCGGATCAAAGACATCATCACAGAAATGGAAGATTTTTCCCTTGAATTTTTAAGCATTGCCGAGAGACTCCATGGCTCTTAGAACGCATTCTCTATACAAAAGACAGCTCGGAACCTCCCTCTCCGAGATCAACGTCACCCCTTTTGTGGACGTGATGCTCGTTCTCCTGATCATCTTTATGGTCACTGCCCCTATGATCCAATCGGGAATCAGCGTCAACCTCCCTCAGGCGGAAACAGAATCGACTCCGGCCGAGGGGGGCCTGACCCTGACCATCACCAAGGATAAATACATCCATATCGAAAATTCCGTTATCAACCAATTCCTGCTCGAGCAGAAATTGAAAGAGTATTTCTTCGGAAAGGAAAAGAAGATCGTTTTCATCCGCGGCGACGAGAGCCTTCCCTATGGGTACATCATGAGGATTCTCGATATCGCCAAAAAAGCAGGAGTGGAGATCATCGGGCTTGTGAGCCGGCCACCCGAGCTTGAGGAAAAGAAGAAAAGATGACAGCGCTCGGCAGGGAGAGCTCGGCTTTCAAATTGGCGGTTATCTTCTCGGTTTCCGCCCATCTGACCCTGTTCCTGCTTATCCTTCTCTCGCCCCACTTCCCTAAGCCCTCAAAGAAGGGCATGATCCATTACGTCAACCTTGTCTCCTTCCCCGGAGGAGGGGGCGGAAAAGGCGCTGGCGGCGGAGGGACCGAGAAAATAACCGAAACGCCCCTTCCTAAAAGGGAAACCCTGAAGGATTTAACAACGCCTTCCACATTCGAGCAAGAACTCCCGTCTTCCCTTAGATACCCAGTCGAAAAGCCAAAAAAGGAACAAGAACCAGCGCCAGAAAAAAAGGCTGTCATTCAGAAACAGCAGAAAGCCTCAGAAGTAGTCTCCGGGACAGAAAGCGGCGCTGGCACGGGTTCGGGCTCTGGGATCAGGATCGGTGGCGGCGAAGGCTCTGGCAGCGGAGAGGGCAGCGGCTCGGGCACAGGCACAGCCTATTCCTCCCAGATCGGGCTCTCCAATTTTCCCTTCACCTACTACCTCCAGATTGTCATCAACAAGGTTTCGAGCAACTGGTTCACCTCCCTCATTGACCCCGGTATTTCGGGCCGTTTCCAGGCAACTGTCTATTTCAAGATTCAAAGAGACGGCCGTATTTCGGATGTCAAAATCGCGGAGTCGAGCGGAATAGCCTCCCTGGATTTATCCGCTCTCCGTGCTGTGCAGTCGTCAACTTTCCCCCCTCTTCCCAGAAATTATGGGGATGAATACCTGGGAATCTACCTGATCTTTGAGCACTCCAGATGAGAATAAGGAAATTTCTCTTCTACGGACTTCTCCTTTCTTTTGCGGGCTTGATTCTCTATCCTCAACAGGAAGTCGTGATCAGCATCAGAGAAGGAATGCCAGCCATTCCCCTGGCCATTCCTGAATTCACGGTTCATTCTTCCTCGGCTGAATCAAAATCAGCGGCCGAGGAAATTCATCGGGTCATCTCCGAGGATTTGAAATACAGCCGGGTCTTTCAGCTCCTCCCCAAGAGCTATTACGGTTTTATCCAGGCTCTCGATCCGGAAAAAATAATTTTTAAGGATTGGGAATCCATCCAGGCCAAAATCCTCTTCCTCGGCGAGGTGGTGGAGAACAAGAATAAAGACATTATCTTTGAAGGCAAAATTTATGACGTCAAAGCCGGACAGTTCATCTCCGGAAAGCGCTATCAATCCGACAGATCCATCCTCCGGCTGGTGGCTCACAAGATGTCCGATGAAATCATGAAGGTTTTCGGGGAAAAGCCCATTTTTGCCAGCAAGATCGTCTTTGTCTCAGACCGAGACGGCAACGAAGAGCTTTACATGATGGACTACGACGGCCAAAACCAGACCCGCCTGACGTTCAACAAAACCATCGATTACATGCCCGCCTGGTCGGCGGACGGGAGAAAGGTCGCCTACACGTCCTATTCTTCAGATTGGAAGGCAGGGTTGTACATCTGGGATATTTATGAAGGGGAAAGAGTCGAAGTGGTGAGCGAAGGAACAAATTACGCGCCTTCCTTTTCACCTGATGGGAAAAAACTGGCCTTCTGTTCGACCAAGGATGAAGGGAACCCTGAAATTTATGTCGCCTCAAGCGACGGCAAGAATGTCAGAAGGCTGACCTTTAACAATGCCATCGACACCGCCCCTAGCTGGTCTCCGACCAGCCGCGAGATCGCTTTCACCTCAGACAGGGGAGGTTCACCCCAAATCTACATCATGGACGCAGAGGGTTCCAACGTCCGCCGAGTAAGCTTTGGCGGGAGCTACCATGATGCCCCAGCCTGGTCTCCTGCCGGGGACAGGATCGCCTATGTCTCCCGCGTCGACAGTGTCATCGATATCTTTGTGTTGAACCTCAGGACATCGCAGATTATCAAGCTCACCGAAAGCAATGCCCACAATGAGTCGCCTTCCTGGTCACCTGACGGGAGGCATCTTGTTTTTTCCTCGAACCTCGACGGCACAGTTCAAATCTACGCCGTCGATTACGACGGCCTGAACATGAGGCGCTTGACTTCCAGGGGCAAAAATAAGCTCCCGGATTGGTCGAGGTAAAAAGACAAAGGCCTTTTCTGAAAATCCGCGTGCTGTTCTTCCACGCCTTTAGAACTGAGAATTTTGATAAACCATGGCCGTCAGAATTTTTGGAGCATCCAGATTGGGCCAGAAACACCAGTCAATCCACTACACCCTGCCTGATCCTAAGATGTTTTTCTGTTTTTAGTAAGATTCCGACTCTCTGGCAGAAGCATTCGAAATTCGGTGATGCCAGTAGGGTCGGGCTTGGATGTTGAGAAAACCGTTTGAATGGGCTCAGGCAAAGTGGCTCGGTTCAAGGCAGAAAAAGGGGACTGTCCCCTTTTTCTTGAGGTTGACAGGAAATGCATTTGCCTGTATAAATGGTCTGTACATAATTGAAGCTCTCCCGGCTCAAATCGGGTGAGAAAAAAACCATCGAAGGAGATCTGATGAAAAAATTAATTATTCTCACTTTAGCCTGTCTGCTTATCTTTGCTTTTTTTATCTCTTGCCGAAAAAAGGCAGAGCAGGTGCCTCCACCTCCGCCGCCTCGCCCAATCCAGGTCGAAGAGCAGCCCCAGCCAGAAAAAGTCGTCGAAGAGCCTGCTGTTGTCAGGGAACCGGAATTGACCGAGGAAGAAATCTTTATGAAAAAATCCCTTGAGGAAATGAACGTAGAAGCTCCTTTAGTGATGATCCATTTTGATTTCGACAAATACTTTATTCGGGAAGATGCCAAACCCGTCCTCCAAACCAATGCCGAATGGCTCAACACATACAAGTCTCTGAGAATCCTCATCGAAGGCCATTGTGACGAAAGGGGCACGGAGGAGTACAACCTGGCTCTCGGGGAAAGAAGAGCTAAAAGCACCTTTGACTATCTTGTCTCCCTTGGAATTTCAGCGGACAGGATAAGGACGATCTCCTACGGAGAAAGCCAGCCCTTGGATCCAGGGCATAACGAAGTCGCCTGGGAAAAGAACAGACGAGCGTATTTCCGGATTATCGGAAAATAATGAACAAAAAGCTTGTTGGGGTATTACTTTTCCTGATTTTCCCCCTTGTCTCCGCAGGAACGGATAAAGAGAAAAAGGCCTATGAGCTGATCTACCAGGATGTTCAGCTCCTCAAAAAGCAATTCCTTCAAATCCAGGACAAATTAGAAAAAAACACCGAGGACATCAACCTCATCAGGGGGCAGCTGAATGAACTCATCAACCTGGCGAAGCTGTTGCAGACAGAGCAGGCAAGCTTCAAGGCAGACCAGGCAAAAATTCCCACGCAGAATCAAGTTCTGCTCAATAAACTCGAAACATTGAGTCTTCAGCTTGTCAAACTCTCTGAAGACCTTATGGAGATCAAGAGGGGAGCTCTTGCTCCCCAGTCTCAAGAAGAACAAACCCCAACAGAGACAAAACCGCCCGCTGCTCCAGAAAAAAGCTCCAAAGATGCGAAAAAAGAGCCGCAGGCCAAAGAGACCCCTCAGGCACCGCCGGCCGTCAATCTCTCCCCCCAGGAAGTCTACAATATGGCCAGTTCGGACTATCTCAACGGCAATTTCGATTTAGCCATTGCCGGCTTCAAGATGTACATCGAACAATTCCCGGAAAGCCCTCTTGTCGACGATTCTCACTACTGGATCGGAGAATGCTACTTCAGCCAGAAAAAGCACAAAGAAGCTATCGACCAGTTCAACGAGCTGATCCTCAACTACCCTGCCGGCGATAAACTCCCTGCCGCCTATCTGAAAAAAGGAATCAGCCTAACGGAGCTCGGGAAAAAGGAAGAAGCTCTTTCCGTGTTTAAGCTTCTGGTCAGCAAATACCCCCTTGAAGAAGAGACAAAGATTGCCCAACAAAAAATAAAGGAGCTAGCCGCAAAAAAATGAGAGACATCAACAGTCTCAACCGGGTGACACTGATCGGCCGTCTCGGCGGGAAGCCTGAAGTCAGGTACCTTCCCCAGACAGAAAGGGCTGTGGCGCGGTTCAACCTGGCTACAAACGAGCGCTTCTTCAACCCTAACACAAACGTTTCAGATGACCGCACAGAATGGCACCGGATCGTGGTCTGGGGAAAGCTGGCTGAATTCTGTGAGAAATACCTGACTCAGGGCAAGCAGATCTACCTTGAAGGGAAATTGAGGACACGGAGCTGGCAGGACAGGGATGGAAACAAGAGATTCACCACAGAAATCGAAGCGCGGAACATCGTTCTTCTCGGCAAAAAGGAAGATGTCACCGAGGAGCAGGCCTATCCGGCACCGCAAGCCGCTTCCAGCTTTCCCGATGAGGAGGAAACTACTCCCGACAAAGAAGGGGAGGGGGGAGACGAGGTTCCTTTCTAAATTCGGCCGCGGAACGGTCAATCTGTCAGCGACATGACTTTTTATCCGTGTTGAGTCATCCTATGGCTTCCAAAAGCGATATGGAAAAATTCAAGAAGAAGATAAAAGAAGACATCCGCCCCTGGGGAAAATTCCGCGCTTTCCCCTATGAACTGGCGAGAAACATCAAAATTATCACGGTTAACCCCGGAGGAACTCTTTCCCTTCAATATCATCGGCGCCGGAGTGAATTCTGGGCCGTCCTGGACGAAGGGCTGGAGGTGACGGTCGGAGACAAGGTCTGGCAGCCGGAAGAAGGCGAAGAAATAATCATCCCCTGTAACGCTCCCCATCGGCTGCGCTGCCTTGGCCAAAAAAAGGCGCGGGTGATGGAGATTTGGATTGGAGATTCTGACGAGTCAGACATCGTTCGGCTCAAAGATGAATACGGCAGGACATAGCGGAGTTCCTTGAAGAAATTCCTGCTCCAGTGAACGCCACAGCATTCCGAGCGTTTTTCAGTTCCTTTGCCAGAGCTTCAATGTTATCCATCACAGCCTCAAAATGCGAGCAGCATTATCGTGGAGGAGCTTTCTCTTTGATTCCTCTGACAAGCGCAGCTTCTGTATCGTTTCAACATTGCATGCAATTGTCCTCACTCCAGGCCAATCCGATCCGTAGATAAATTTATCGATGTTCTTTTCCATCTCCGGAAAGTATTTCAAGAGATTCTTGGGGGGAAGACCTGAGACTTCGAGGTAGAGATTCTGATGGAGGCGCGAAAGGAAAGCAGCCTTCCCATACCATAACCCTCTGCCGCTGTGGGCCATGACGAGGGAAAGTTCGGGAAAATCGGAAGCCACGTCATCCAGCCAGACAGGATCAGCGTACTTGACCTTGGAACCTCTGAAGACAGAAGAGCCGGTATGGACAAGCACCGGGATCCTTTCCTCTTGAGCCAGGGCATACAGGGGATAGATGCGGCTCTCGTTGGGATAGAAGTGGTTATAGGAAGGATAAAGCTTGAGCCCTTGAGCGCCCTTTCTCAGGTATTCTTCAAACTCTTTCAGGGGGCGGCTCATCAAAAAGGGGTTGATGGTGCAAAAGGGAATAAAGACTTCATCCGACTGGCAGAATTCAAGAACATAGTCATTGGAGACAACGCCTGTGACACCCGGGCTTATTTCAGGGAGGATGACTGCCTTTTCGATATGATGACTCTTAAGATAGGAAGCGAATTTTCCGGGATCGATCATCTCTTCGTAGCGGCTGTAGAATTCTGATTGGGTTGACATCTGATAGGATACGACCCATTCGTGCCAGTTTTCCTTCAGGCCGATATGGACGTGAAAATCGATAACTCTGGCCTCTTGACTCATGGTCTCCAGCCTCCCGGTAACAGGAGATAATGATAACAGAGGTTCCTGAAGATGCAAAGTATAAAGATTCTTAGCTCAATTTCATAAATTCCCCGCGAAAGCCCCGGAAAAAATGTTTACAGCTGCAAAAAATGTTTACAGCGGCCCGATATCGCTGATCCTCCCAATTGCTATAAAATTCCCCCTTTTTGTGACAATTTGGCACGTATTTTGCATGTCATATTTGGCGGAGGAAATAAGAATGCAAACATCGCAAGATACAAACCTTCAAGAGCAGATAGAAGAAGCCCTGAAGAGGGCAAAAAATAAAAAAGTCCTCTACATCTACGACGACTCAGGCTACAAGAGATTGCTGGGGATTTTTGATAAGAAAGCAGCAGCTCGCGTCAAAAAACAGCTCAAAAGCCAAAAGCTGCTAAACCGTGTGACTGAATTTGAAATTCTGACAACCGAGCCCGACATTTACTACGGTTGAACCAGCAATTTCCGTTCTAAAAACGACCGGGAAAGACAAAAAAAACTAAACGATTTGCCCTGTCAAGAAGGCCTCCGGATGCTTGACCAGTATTTTCTCGATGATGTATTCCTCTATATCCTGAGCCGTTGTTAAGCTCATCGCCCTCTGAATAACTCGTCTTGCGGTTTTGAACTCCACCGAACGGAGGGCTTTCTTTATCCGGGGAATAAAAATCGGGTTCATGCTGAATTTTCTCAGGCCGAATCCGAGAAGAACGATTGCGGATAGGGGGTCAGCGGCCATTTCTCCGCAAACCGTGATATCCTTCCCCTCTTTCTCTGCAGTCTCGATGATGAACTTGATAAGCCTCAAGATTGAAGGGTGTAAGGGCTTATACAAATATGAGACAAACTCGTTGGAACGGTCAACGGCCAGATAATACTGAATAAGGTCGTTTGTTCCAATGCTCAAATAGTCCACTTCTTTAACCAGGAGATCGGTCAGAGCCGCTGCCGCAGGCACTTCGATCATCACCCCGAGAGGGATGTTTTCATCGAATTTGACTCGTTTTCTCCTCAGCTCCTCTTTGACTTCCCGGAAAAGCCGCTTGATTTCCACGATCTCCTCGATTTCCGTGACCATCGGGAAGAGAATCCTGACATTCTTCATGGCACTGGCTCGCAGGATAGCCCGAAGCTGGATTTTGAACAGGTCCCTGTCGCGCAGGGATAATCTGATGGCTCTTAGGCCGAGAGCAGGGTTCGGCTCCTTCTCGATCTTGAGCTGAGGCAGGCTTTTCTCCCCGCCGATATCCACGGTCCGGATATAGACAGGCAAAGGATGGGCTTCCTTGGCAATCCGGGAATAAATGGAATAATGGTCTTCCTCGGTGGGAAGCAACTCTCTTTGGAGATAGATAAATTCTGACCTGAAAAGCCCGATCCCTTCGGCTCCAAGAGACAGAGCCAGGTTGACCTCTTCAGGAAGCTCGATGTTGGCCAGAGGGAAAAACCGGAAATCATCCAGGGTCAAAGACTTCAACTTGGCTGTCTTCCTGAGTTCCTTCCGGTAGCCATCGTATTTCCTCTTCTTGCTGTCAAATTCTTTCCTGACAGCCAGAGGGGGATTGACGATGACCTCTCCTCCAGTGCCGTCGACAATCAGATAGTCGCCGTTTTTGACTTTCTGAGAAATGTCATGCAGGCCGACCACAGCCGGGATGTCCATAGAGCGGGCCAGAATGGCGGTGTGAGATGTTTGCCCGCCTGTGTCAAGAGCCACAGCCAGCACATTCCCCCTGTTCAGCCTCATAGCGGCCTCTGAGGGAAGAAGGTCGTGAGCCACCAGAACCTTATCACCCTTTTCGTCCACTTTTTTCCCGTCTGTGGGTTCCAGGTTTTTGTAAATTTTGACGAGGACATCTGTCACATCGGTCTTTCTCTGCCTGAAGTACTCATCCGCTATGGAATTAAAAATTTTCTGATACTTGTCATGGATCCGTGAGATAGCCCATTCGGCCCTGCATCTCTCATCTTTGATGATTTTCTCAAAGTCTGCAAAGAGGGAATTGTCCAGAAGAATGAGCAGGTGTGCCTCAAAAATGAAAGAATGCTCTTCTCCCATCTTCTTCTTGATATCCTCTTTGATGCGCGTCAGCTGGTCTTTTGTCCTCTCGATCGCACTCTTCAGCCTCTCCAACTCCTCCCTGACATTCATGTCAGGGATACATTCCTTCCTCGAAGTGAAGACAACTCTCTCGGTGAGCAAAACTTCACCAAAGGCAATGCCCGGTGAAACCCCTATTCCCCTCAGCCTGAAATAATCCATCCCTCTTTACTCTTTCTCGTGAAATTTATCGTTAATAAGAACCACCAGAGATTCGAGCGCTCTTTGTTCGTCGCTTCCCGAAACCTTTAAAATGATCTGAGACCCTTGGACGGCTGCCAAGGTGAGGATGCCCAGAATACTCTTGCCGTCAATCTCATTTCCGTCTTTTTCGATCTTAACCGACGAGGTGAAGCGGTCGGCCAGGTTCACGAATTTGACAGCAGCCCTGGCATGCAGTCCAAACTTGTTCTTGATTACAATTTTTCTCTTGATCATCGTTTCCGCTTAGCTTTTTGAACTCAAAAGAGCACTGGCAAGATGGATGTTCTTCTTTCCCTGTTCGACAACCTTCTTCACCACTTCTTTCAGATTGTTGTTTCTCTGGAGAGAAACAAACTTGATGAGCATCGGAAGATTGACTCCAGTGATGATTTCGACTTGGTTGTTTTTCAAGAAGCTGAAACTAAGGTTGGATGCAGTTCCGCCAAACATATCCGTAAAAATCACCACCCCATTTTTCTGGTCAATTCTTCTTAGGCTCTGGCTGATTTTCTTCTTGGATTCTTCAACATCATCATACCAGCCGATGGAAATGGCTTCGATATTCACAACCTCACCGATGATAATCGTCAAAGCGTTGAGCAGCTCTTCGGCCAGCTTTCCGTGGGAAACGATGACTCCACCGATCATTTTTATCTTTCCTGGCTACCTGTTCTTAAGGATTTTGCCTTCCTCATCTTACCATTTTTTTGGGCCCAGCTTAAGCTTTTTTTGCTGAGCCGCAGGCAAAAATTTCAGAATCAAGCGAATTGCCTATTTATACAGATCGCGATGATGAATTTCGACGTTATAGTTCTTCGCCCTAAGATGTTCCTTCAACTTTTCCGCAAGGATCACAGACCGGTGCTTTCCTCCAGTGCAACCTGCGGATATGGTCAGATGGCTTTTTCCTTCTTCGATAAATTTCGGGATCAGATAATCCACGAAGCGGTATAATTTTCCGAGAAATTCTCTTGTCTCCTTTTTCTTAAGAACGTAGACCCTGACTTTGCGGCTCTTTCCGGTTTTGTTCCTCAGCTCGTCGATGTAGAACGGGTTGGGCAGAAACCTTGTGTCAAAAACCAGGTCCGAATCCAGAGGAATGCCGTATTTATAGCCAAAACTGATGATGACAATCTGCATCTTCTGCGCTTCCTTTTTGGCAAACCTCCCTGTCAGAAATTCTTTAAGCTGGGCGATATTGTACGAAGTCGTATCGATGACTTCGTCGGCCATCTTCTTGATTTCGGCCAGACTATTCCTCTCTAACTGGATGTTCTCCTGTGTGGATCTTTTCCTTTTTAAAGGATGGGGCCGCCGACTTTCGCTAAACCTTTTGATCAAAGTTTCGTCGGAAGCATCGAGAAAAATCAGATAGGGGGAGACTTTATTTCTGATTTTTGCCAGAACTTCGGGAAACTCTGTGCTGAATCCCGCTTCGCGGATATCGACTACAAGCGCCACCTTCTCGATTTCAACCTCTCTCCGTGTCCAGAGATCCACAAAACTGGGGATAAGTTTGGCAGGCAGATTGTCTATGCAATAATACCCGATATCCTCAAGAAACCGGCTGGCAATGGTTTTCCCTGAGCCTGATAATCCGGTGATGATGATAAACCTGTCGTCTTTCAAACTGTCCTCCTCGCTTCAGCGAAGGGAAAGAACTCGGTTGAGCTTTCTGACCAGGTCGTGGGGGGCATAGTACCCTTTCTCCTTGAGGATGTATGATTTGCAAGCAACTTCAATCAGCGTGGCTATGTTTCTTCCGGGCGCAACAGGAATATTGATCCGGGGAATTTTGACTCCCAGAACTTCATAATCCTCAGGGAACTTTAAGCCCAGGAGGTCATCGTCTTTTCTGCGCTGCAGCTTTTTGAGGGCGATGACCAAGTTTATTCCTGATTTCCGGCTGATGGAATCAGGTCCAAAGATCTCTCGAATATTGATGATACCCAGGCCTCTTATTTCCATGAAATTGCGCGTCAGAGGAGGGGACGTCCCCACCAGCTTCCCATTAATGCTTTTGACCTGGACAACATCATCCGAAACGAAACGACACCCCCTTGAGATAAGCTCCAAAGCGCTTTCGCTTTTGCCGATGCCGGCATCACCGATGATAAGGACACCCAAGCCAAAGATTTTAAGCAATTCTCCTGAAATGAGCACTTCGTTCGAAGAGGAAGGCGAGAAGAAAGCCTTCATTCTTGCGCGGCATTTTTTTGGAGAAAGCTCAGAATAGAGAAGGGCCATTTCCCTCCTCTTCGCCTCTTCCTTGATTTCCTGAAAGAAAGAGGGACCACCGGCAAGAATGACACAGAATGTCTTATCGTCCAATTTTCTTCTGAGAAGCTTCTTTCTTTTTGGGCCGGAAAGGCTCTCTAAATCTTGAATGTCTTTCTTCCCCCAAACCTGAATGGAGGATTGGATTTCCTTAGAAGAAGGCGAGTCTTTCTTCCTCGAAAAGCCAACTTTCTTGAATGCTGGTTTAAGCCTCAGGATGCCTTTTGTATTCTGGTAAAAATCTTTGACTTTGAGGGAAGGGCTTTTTTTCCTACTCACTTAGCTTCTCTTCTTCTTCTCGAATGACGTCCAGAATATCGCCGATATTCTTGGCTTCCAGAATTCTTTTAATCAAAGAATTTGACTTGCGGATAAGATGGGCAATGACAGCCAAGATCTGAAGATTAAGGCTGGGATTATCGGGAGAAGAGATGACAAGAAAAAAAATATGCGAAGGCTTGCCATCCAGAGAATGAAAGTTCACACTTTTCTTCGAAATGCCGAGCATGATAATCGGATTCTTCACTTCCTTCATTTTACAATGCGGGATGGCCACTCCTTCCCCGATGGCCGTGCTTCCCAGCGTCTCTCTCTGGATAAGCTTCTCATACAATTCCTTATCTTTGGATATTTTATCTTTTTTCTTCAGAAAATTGACCATCTCTTTAAGCACTCCTTCCCTGTCTTCGGCTTCTAGCTTTTCGATGACCATATCGGATGTCAATAAATTATGAAGTCTCAACGTTCTCGCTCCGTTTCAGTTCATTCGGGCTCGATCAGGCCATAATTTCCGTCTTTCCTGCGGTAGAGGGCAGCCCATTTCTCTGAACCCTGTTTCCGGAAAACAAACACATCTTTTTTTCTCAGGTCAAACTGCATTAAGGCTTCCTCGAGCGACATGGGCTTCAGAGAATAGTTCTGGCTTCGAACGATTTTTTTCTCCCTCTCTTCGAATTCAGAAAGGGTAGGAAAAATTTCCCTGTTTCTTCTTCTCTTCTTCTCTCTTGATTTTTCCCTTTCCTTTTTAGCCCTTTTCTCTATGTTATCAAAAACCATACCAAGAGAATTAAACATATCGTGCGTTTCTTCAACAGCATTCAAAACGGTCTTTTTTGCCTTGACTTTGATATCGACCTTATGCCGGTATTTTTCAACAGAAAGGATAAGGTCGGCAACCAGCTTTTCCCTGAAAATTTTCTCTAAAGACTTCAGTCTCTTCTCGCAATACCGCTTGATTTCTGGAGTTATTTCTGTATGCCGGGCGGTAAAATTGACGTTCATCAAGCTCCCTCCATCTTGAACTTTCTTTTTCTGATGTGAGAAGGCGGGATGCGGAGTTGCTTTCTGTATTTCGCTACAGTCCTGCGGGCAATCTTTAAATTTTCCTTTTCCAGAATTTCCCCGATCTCGATATCACTCAAAGGAACTGCTTTATCTTCGTTCTCGATCATTTTCTTGACCTTCTCTTTGATCCGCAGCGAAGAAATTTCTTCGCCAAAGTCACCCGAAATGGACTTATGGAAAAAATATTTCAGGGAAAAAACCCCTCGCGGCGTCATCATGTATTTGTTGGCCACCACCCGTCCAACAGTCGACTCGTGGACACCGATCTCCTGAGCCAGCTCCATCAACGTCAACGGCTTAATGTATTCTATTCCTTTATCGATAAAGTCTTTCTGTTTATCGACAATGTATTTGGTTACTTTATAGATTGTCCGATTTCTTTGGTCCAAGCTGCGTAAAAACCAGAAAGCTTTCTTCAATTTATCCTTTAAAAAGCGATAGGCATCGGGATTGTTTTTCGAGGCTTCGGCCAGAAGCCTTTTGTAGTAGCCGTTAATTTTCAAGCGAGGCAAACCTTCATTGTTCAGCGTGATCTTCAATTCATCATCTTCCTTGTTCACGGTGATGTCCGGGACAACATAGGTCGTTCTCTCCTGACTGTACTTTCTTCCCGGAATCGGCTCAAGGTTCTTGATGATATCGATGTGGTGTTTCACTTCTGCAAGAGGGATGGCGAGAGTTCTTGCCAGCTGCGAGTAATCGGATTTTTCCAGGAGATGAAGATAATTTTTGACGATAGAGTACGTGACATCATCATTGATGCTGAAATAATCCATCTGAGCCAAGAGCGCCTCCTTGAGATTCAGGCTTCCTGCACCGACTGGGTCAAATTCTTTGATCTTCTCCCTGACTGCGTTGACTTTCTCTACAGAAGATTTGGTCGCTTTGGCAATTTCTTCCAGCGAAGTTGTCAGATAGCCATCCTCATTGATATTCCCGATGATGTGCTGAGCAATTTCTCTGTCTTTTTTGCTGAAAAAGGTCAGATTCGCCTGCCAATTCAGATGATCCCAGAGGGTGGCGCTTTTGGAAACAATATTTTCTAAGGATACGACCTCCTTCCTCTCCGAAAAGAAGGGACGAAATCCGTTATCAAAATATTCTTCAAAGTAAGAGATAAATTCAGGCTCTTCCTCTCCCTTAGACTCGAGGGTGCTGTCTGGCTCTTCCCCCTCCGCTGTGGGTTCTGGCTCCTTTTCCGTCTTGCCCTTCTCTTCTTCGGATACTTTTCCTTCCGGAGTTTTTTCAATCGTTTCTTCCTCAAACTCGAGCATGGGATTTTGCGAAAGCTCGCTGTCGATAATCTCGATCAACTCTAAGTTGGTTAGAGGCAGGAGTTTTATGGCTTGCTGGAGAGCTGGAGCCAGGATGAGTTTTTGAACCTGCCTTTGGTCAAGCCGTTGTTTAAGAACCATAAGTGTATCCCGGTTGGCAACGATATTAAGAGAAAGAAAAATCTTCTCCTAAATAGTTTTTCCTCACCTCTTCAGAAAAAACCAACTCCTGGGGAGTTCCTTCCTTTAGAATTTTTCCCTTATCGATGATGTATGTCCTGTCGGTAATTTTCAAGGTTTCTCGGACACTGTGGTCGGTCAAAAGAATACCCAGGCCTCTTTTTTTAAGTGAGAGGATAATTTCTTGCAGGTCGAGAATGGCTAAGGGATCGATGCCTGTAAACGGCTCATCGAGGAGCATAAACTCAGGAAGGGTGGTCAACGCCCGGGCAATCTCAAGCCTTCTTCTTTCTCCTCCAGACAGAGTGTAAGCCTTGGCTTTAGCCAGTTTCTTGAGCCCAAACTCTTCAAGAATCTCTTCCAAATCGTCGTTTCCCTTTGACTCGAAACTCCGGTTCATCTCCATGATCGACAAGAGATTCTCCTCAACGCTTAACTTCCTGAAAACCGACGGCTCCTGGGGAAGGAGGCACAACCCCTTTCTGGCTCTTGAATACATAGGGAGATCAGAGATCTCCTCCCCATCCAGATAAATTGTTCCCGAGTCTTTAGGGATGAGACCAAGGATGAGCGAGAAGGTGGTTGTCTTTCCGGCTCCGTTTGGGCCTAAGAGACCGACGATTTCACCTTTGCGGACACAGAGAGAGACTTTATCGACGACTTTCCTTTTCTGATAGGCCTTTTCCAGCTCTATCGCTTCCAAGCAGTTTTTCATCTTTCACGTTTTATTACAGCTACGGACCTTTCTTTTCCTCTGTTTTCTACGAGGATTCTACCATCGGCTATGTAAAAAGTCAATTTATCCCCCCTGGTGATGCCCATTTCCTTGTCAGCCAGAAAGGGATTTCCCAAAAGGGCAATAGACTCATCCTTTGGGCTGTATATGGCCTCCTCCCCCTTCCCTTTCATGGAATTCTGATGAAGCAAAATTTTGCCTTTGGCGACAATCCGATCGATGTCTTCCCCCTCTGGCTTGAGGTGAACAAAAACCGACTGGGCACTTAGGTCGAAATCTTTTGTCTTCAAAGAGCTTCCTTCCTCATAGACGATTACATTGTCCTCTGGCTTGTAGGCCATTCTCCTGGAAGAGATCTCGACTCTTTTCTCCTCTTTTCCTTCTTCCGCCTCATAGGGAAGGACAGATTTGACGCTGCCGGTGCAGAGTGTTTTTCCGGTCTCTCTGTCGAGATCGATCTCATCGGCAAACACCATCTTCTTCTCCTGCCAAGCTTTTATATCACCCTGGAAAAGAAAACGCTTCTGCTCGTCGAAATATCTCATCTCTCTGCCTCTGAAAAAAACGGGTTGTTCTTTAGAAAAAATGCTGATGCGCCTCTCTTCTCCTTTTTTCGGCTTTAAAACAGCCTTGACACCCTTTCTGGCCTCAAAATCGTTTGTATTCAGGAAAGCCGTGAATTCCTCGGCAAAAATGTCGCTTTCCGCAGACTGGATAACCGCCTCAAACGGCCCTTTTCCCTTCACATGGAGAACATCCATCTGATCCTTAATGGTGAGGATTTCTCCTGTAATCGTCCTCTGCTCTTCAGCCCCCTCTCCCTGATCGATCATTCTGGCGTTGCGGAGCGCATGGAATTCCTTCAATCTCTCTTTCTCATCGAACACAAGCTTTATGGTGTCGGCCAGAATATGGGTGAACCCTCCGGACGATAGAATAAACTTGAAGGAGCAACGGCCTTGAGCTTCAATCTCCTCTGCTGCGGACACGTTAGGAAAGGCCCGAAGCTTTATAGTGTCCGCTTCCACCTCCCGCCGGATGCTTTGAGTGTAGAACGAGGGCTGATTCTCGGACGACATTTCTTCCCCTTGTTCCTTGACCAGGTTGGCTTTGACGTTTCCGCTTAAATCCAAAGTCCTGATATCGTCTTCGTCCGCAGTCAGCTCAAACTCCAAGGCGTCCGCCGAAGCTTGACTCTCTCCATGAAAAAGACTCACACCGCTTTCCATGCTCCCCCTTTTGTTGGCTCGGCTATACGTGAGCTCGTTTCCTTTGACGATAAAAGGCAATGAGGTCGAAAGCCTGGGTTTCAGCCAGAGCTCGACCTTCTCGCTGAGCCTGATCTTTTCTTCCTTCAGCGCATAATCCATCTTCAGAGCCGACCCGTTCAGTCTCTGGGATGAGAAATTGCCCCCGCTCCGTGTCCAGAAGATTTCTTCTTTGTCGCTGTAATGAAGGAGAGTTGACTCGACCACCAAATCCTTGTATTCCACTCTGGCCTGACCGGAGATGTGGAAGTAAGTCTTGTCTTTGTCGAAGACAACTTCATCCCCGCGGAGAATAACATCTTTACCCTCTCTCTTTTTTGGAAAAACAATTTCGACATGTCCTTCGAGATGATTCTGGCCATCTTCGCTCGCATAGAACCTATCAGCCCTCAGGTTGAACTTTTCTTTAGTCCCTTCGGTCTCGACATGCTCCACCTTCTCTCTTTTCTCGATTTTCTGGTCGTCGATCTTTTCCGCGTCCGAGGCGACCTGAAGCCTTGAGCGCGAACGCGTCAAAAAGTACCCAGCGATGGCCGTCAAGACGATAAGGAACACAACAGTAATGGCGATTCTCACCACCCTGGCAAGGGTCATTCGTCTCATCGCGGACCTTTTCTTATCTCTTTATATCCTCAAGAGATAAATGGAGTGTCTCTTCCCCCAGATATTCAGAGAATTGAAGGGAGTAGGCTAGGTTGATCTTATCCCCCTTGTTGAGACTGGAGGCCCATTCGCCCTTCTCCCAGCCCCAAGCTGAGAAGACTCTTCCGTTTTGCCTGACGAGGAGCTTGCAGTGCTTGTCTTTGATTCTCTGAGGCTCGGCGACAACCTCTGCCCTTTCGGTGAGAAAAAGGGGCGTGGGATTGCCGACACCAAAAGGAGAGAGAAGCAAATAGTTCTGGATAAAGGAGGAATCGATTCTGTCAAAATCGACTTTGGCGTCAATGGCAATTTTTCTCTTGAGATGCTCATCGGTTATTCTCGAATGGGCGTAAGAGTTGGCTGCTTCTTTAAAAAGATTCATATTTTCTCGAGCCAGTGTGCAGCCAACAGCCATGGCATGACCGCCATAATCCTGGAGCAGGTCCTTGCAGGCATCGAGGCAGTTGATGAGCGGAAATTCGCAGATGCTCCTTCCTGAGCCGAAAGCCATGTCCTCTTCACAGGCAAAGAGTAAGGTGGGTCTATGGAAAAAATCCTTGAGCTTTGAGGCGACAATGCCGATGACGCCGCGGTGCCACTCCTCACAGCCCAAGATGAGGAGTTTATAGCGCTTGTCCAAAGACCTCCGTTGAACTCTCTCCAAAGCTTGTTCATAAATCCGGTCCTGTGTCCTCTGTCTCTCGGAATTCAGCTCGTCAAGATGGCGGGCAAGCTCAAGTGACTCGGGGAGAGAATCTGTGAAAAAAAGCCTCACCGCCAGATCGGCCATTCCCATTCTTCCTGCTGCGTTGATTCTCGGGCCGATCCTGAAACCGACGTCTCCGACACTGACCTTTTTTCCTCCCAGGCCACAGAGCTCCAGAAGGCTCTGCAGTCCCGCGTTTGAAACACGTTCCAGCGCTTTGAGGCCAAATTTGACAAAGAGCCTGTTTTCTCCCTGCAATTCTGAGACGTCGGCGATTGTCCCGATAGCGACCAGCTTCAGATAATGAGGAAGGGGGGAGGGCTTTTCTTGCTTTTCGAAAAGGGCTTGAATCAGCTTGAAGGCGACCCCGATTCCGGCCAAGCCTTCATCAGGATATCCAGAGTCGTCGAGCGTGGGATTGAGGATGGCCCTGGCCTCTGGAAGTGAATCGCCAGGAAGATGGTGGTCGGTGATGATGAAATCTATGCCCTTTTCTTTGGCTTTTTTGGCAAACTCCACAGCTTTTATGCCGCAGTCGGCACTTATGACCAGATTGGCTTTTCTCTCGAGAGCGATCGTGATATGACTTTCTTTGATTCCGTACCCCTCTTTCAAGCGATGGGGAATGAAATGGTCGACCTCTGCTCCCAAGGAGCGCAGAGCTTTGGTAAGAATAACGACGGAGAGAACGCCATCGACATCATAATCCCCGAAAATCAGAATCTTCTCTTTCTTGAAAATCGCCTTCTCGATCCTCTCCACAGCCTCCTTCATGCCTCTCATCAGAAAGGGATTGTGAAGGCCATCCAGAGTCCCGTAGAGAAACCTGTGAGCGGCTTCTGGATTGCTGAGATTGCGGTTGGTCAAGATCTGGGCGATTTCAGGCTGAATCCCAAGCCCGGCCGAAAGATTTTGAGCTTCCAGTTGGGGGGGATTCAAAATCCAGATTGTCTCTCCCATTGGCTATTAAAATTTAACACATTAGGGTCTGGTCTTCAATCCTCATTATTTCCTCGAAGCTATCTTTTTTTTCGCGAGAAAAATTCCTGTTATAGATCAGGCTGGCTGCCTCCTCTTTCCTTCTTTGCCATCGTGAGTGGAGTTTGAAGACCAGACCCCTTTACAGTATAATTGTTGCGCCTTGTTTGACTATCTCAAAGATAAGCTAACCAAAACCCGAGAAACTCTAACGGAGAGGTTTACTGAATTTCTGAGAAGCGCCAAGGACCGGGAAGAAATTCTCGAAGGTCTGGCCGAATCCATGATTCTGGCTGATGTCAGTCTGGATTTAACCGAAAAAATCATCGAGTCCATCCGACAAAGGACCAAAAAGAACGATTCTTTTCCTGCCATCAAGCAAGCCCTGGAAGAAGAGATGATCCAAATTCTTTCCCGGTATCCCTCGGATTTCGATTGTGACCATTCTCGTTCTGTGGTCATGGTTGTCGGAGTCAATGGCGGCGGAAAAACAACCTCTTTGGCCAAGCTGGCCTATCACTTCAAAAATAAAGGGAAATCAGTCTTGATGGTCGCCGCTGATACATTCCGGGCCGCAGCCCAGGAACAGCTCGCCTTGTGGGGAAAAAAATTGAACATTCCCGTGATCAAAGGCCAGTATGGCGCTGACCCTGCCGCTGTCGCCTACGACGCCATTCAGTCTTTCAAAGCCCACTCCCATGATCTTCTTCTCGTCGATACCGCGGGAAGAATCCACACCAACTTCAACCTGATGAACGAGCTAGAAAAAATTAAAAGAGTCATCTCCAAAGAGATCGAGGGCGCTCCCCATGAGGTTCTGCTGGCCTTGGATGCCAGCATCGGCCAAAACGCTTTGATCCAGGCCCAAGAGTTTCTTAAGTTCTCAGGCCTGACCGGAATATTCCTCACCAAGCTGGACGGAACAGCCAAGGGAGGAAGTGTGATCAGCATCGTCGACGAATTGAGGCTTCCGATCAAGTTCGTCGGAACCGGGGAAGGGGAAAAAGATATGCTTTATTTCTCTCCCCGGGAATTTGCCAGAGCCCTTCTTTCATGAAGAACCTTAAAGACATCTTCTACCTCGAGATGGCCTATGCCCTTGCTGAAAAAGCCAGAGGACGGGCAAGCCCCAATCCCTATGTCGGGGCGGTGGTTGTCAAGAACGATAGAATCGTCGGCTACGGCTATCATGAGCGAAGCGGCCTGCCCCATGCTGAAATTGTCGCGCTTCAGAGAGCGGGATCGCTCTCCAAAAACAGCACGCTCTACGTCACGCTGGAGCCCTGCGTTCACTGGGGCAAAACGCCCCCCTGTGTGGACACTGTGCTGCGGGCCGGGTTGAGACGAGTGGTCATTTCCAGCCTTGACCCTAATCCGCTTGTCCATAAAAAAGGCCTTGAACGTATAAAAGCAGCAGGAATTGAAACATCAGTTGGGCTTCTCGAGGAGAAAAACAGGATTCTGAACGAAACCTACATCAAATACATCACCAGGAAAATTCCTTTTGTCGTGGCCAAGGCGGCCGCCAGCCTGGACGGAAAGATCGCCACGCGATCCTTCCAATCTCAATGGATCTCCTCTCCCCAAACACGAGAATATTTCCATCTCCTCCGAGGAGAGTACGACGCCATCATGGTCGGTATCAACACGTTAATCCGGGACGATCCCCGGTTGACTGTCCGGCATCCCAACTGGAAAGGCAAACGTCTGACACGGATTGTGCTCGATTCCCGGCTTCGTTTTCCCTTGGATGCCAGGATACTGAAGACTCTTTCCAGCGGAAAAATTCTTGTCTTCACCAAAAGAAACGCCTCTTCAAAAAAAGCGGCTGCCCTGAGAAAAAAAAGAGTGGAAGTCGTCTCCCTGCGTCGCCCTTCAAAAAGCCTTAACTTGAAAGAGATATTCAATTGGCTCGGCAAGCACGAAATAACGAGCGTTCTGGTTGAAGGCGGTGGCAGGCTGCTGACATCCCTGCTCGAGCAAGGATGGGTGGATAAGATTTTCGTTTCCTTTGCTCCAAAGCTTATCGGGGGAGAAAAAGCTCCATCCTTTTTCCAGGGAGAAGGAATGAAATCCGTTCAAGACTCTCTTCGTCTTAAGAGAATCAACTCTTTCGAAATCGATGAGGAGATCATCGTGGAAGGATATCTCTGATGTTCACCGGAATCATCCATCACATCGGATTTTTCAAGGGATACCGACAGGGGAAACAGGAAATGGCCATCGAAGCCTCTTCCTTCGCCTCCCGCCTTGAAATCGGAGAAAGCCTGGCCGTTGACGGCGCCTGCTTGAGCTTCATCCGGAAAGACAAAAACACGCTTTTCTTCAACCTTTCTCAGGAAACCGTGCAGATCACCACCCTGGGCACTCTTCGTCCTGGAGCAAAGCTCAACCTCGAGCTTCCTCTGACCCTCTCAACTCCTCTGAGCGGACATCTGATCACAGGCCACATCGACGGCAAAGGGAAGGTCCTCAAGATTACAGAGAGAAAAAGCGGAAGGCGGCTGACTATCTCTTTTCCTCCGGAACTCAAGAATTATTTTATCCCCAAGGGCTCGGTGGCCGTCAACGGCGTCAGCCTGACTGTGGCTGAACTGGGACCATCTTCGTTCGAAGTGGAGCTCATCCCGATCACCTTGAAAAACTCCAATCTGGGAGACTTAAGAAGAGGCGAGGACGTGAACATAGAATGTGACATGATCGGGAAATACGTGTATAATTGCATAACTGAAAGCAACAGAAGAAGGTAAGAGGGAAAAAATGAGACAGAAACTCAAGGTGGCCTCAGCGGAGAAGGCCATAGACGCTGTCAAAGCAGGAAAGCTGATCATCATCATCGACGATGAAGCCCGGGAGAATGAAGGCGACCTGATGGTCGCAGCAGAAAAGGTTACCCCGGAAATCATCAACTTCATGACAAAACACGGCCGGGGCCTCATCTGCCTGCCTTTGACCAAGAAAAGGCTGAAAGAGCTCAACCTGCCTTTGATGGTCCCCGATAACACCGCTCCCTTTAAAACTGCCTTTACCGTTTCCATCGATGCCAAGAAAGGAGTCACAACCGGAATCTCAGCCTACGACCGGGCCAGGACAGTTCTTACGGTTATAGACCCCAAAACACAGCCTGAAGACTTGACGCGGCCAGGCCATATCTTCCCCCTTCAAGCCAAGGACGGAGGCGTTCTGGAAAGAGCAGGCCAGACAGAGGCAGCGGTCGACATCACCCGCATGGCTGGCCTGACGCCTGCAGGTGTCATCTGCGAGATCATGAACGAAGACGGCACCATGGCCCGCATGCCCCAGCTGGAAAAGTTCAGCCAGGCGCATAATATCCTCATTCTGACCATCGCCGACCTCATCAAATACCGGATGAAAACCGAAAGGCTTGTCCGGAAACTCGAAGAGGCCCTTCTGCCGACAAAATTCGGAGATTTCAAGGTGATGGTCTTTGAGGATATCATTCATAAAGAACACCATCTCGCCCTGGTCAAAGGGGAAATCAAGAAAGATGAACCGACTCTTGTCCGGGCCCATTCCCAGTGCCTGACCGGCGATACCTTCGGCTCTTCGCGCTGCGACTGCGGCGACCAGCTCCACCGGGCCATGGAAATTATCGAAAAGGAAGGGAAGGGAGTCATTCTCTACATCCTCAACCAGGAAGGAAGGGGCATCGGCTTGACCAACAAGATCAAAGCTTATGCCATCCAGGACCAAGGGGCGGATACGGTCGAAGCCAACCAGAAGCTGGGTTTCAAGCCTGACCATAGGGACTACGGAATCGGGGCGCAGATTCTTGTCTCACTCGGAGTGAACAAGATAAGGCTCCTGACCAACAATCCGCGAAAATTCGTCGGCCTGGCAGGGTATGGACTAGAAATTGTCGAGCGGGTGCCGATCGAGATCCCGCCTTGCGCAGAGAATGTCAAATATCTTAAGACCAAAAAAGAAAAGATGGGCCACATCCTGGATATGGTTTAAGGAATCACAGTAAATTTTTTGACATTACTTTCCTCACCGGAACGGCATAAGGCCCTGCTTGGCCAGGATGGCGGCGATAGCGAACACAAGGGCCAGATTGATGGAAATAATCCAATGGGTAAAGAGCGGCCCCGGCTTTCCACTTTCTTGAGTTGTGATCTTTTTGTACTGATAGGCATATTTCGGAGCCAGCGCACGGAGCAAGAAGAAGCTGACCCGTATCTTCCTTCGGCGAAGGTCATCATAGATCCGGACGCTCGTCACAACATTCCAGAGCGCGCACGCGACCGCTACGGCCGCAAGAATAACGGCGTATTTCATTGACCACCTCTTATTCCCGCTCTGCCACTTCGCGTGATCGATTCGCACTTTTGATAAGCTTAAGAGCGGTTTCCATATAAATATCCTTCCCATTTTCTTGTTCAATCCGCTTGAGTTCGATATAGGAAGGGAGGCTGTAGCTCATGTCGGAGGCGATGAGATTGGCTTCGCCGCTGAGTCTGTCTTTCCGGACCGTCAGGCCGAGGACAGTCCGATGGCTTGCCGAGGCCGCATCCGAGGTGGAAAACACCTGGGGGAAGTGGACGACGAATACTCCATGGTTCAAGGTGGGCGGTTTCAAGGGGGAATACGCCTTTCCCGGAGCGGCCGCAAGATCCAGACGGAAGAGCTCAATTTTTCCGTCGTTTTCCACGACGAGACGGACCGGAATGTCCCCTTCATGAGTCTTGATCGAGCCCTTCCAGGTCCCCACAAGCTCGGCGGGCGGCCTGAAGGTTTGCAGCGGTGGTGGAATTCCACCCTTAGAGACGGATTTCGAGTTTCGGGCATACCCCGGCAGAAGCGCCGCGAAAATCCAGTCGCAGACCTGAATGGAGGGAACATCTTCCCCGTTGATCAGGATGGCGGCGGCCAGGCCTTCAGGAGGGATCATGGCCAGATGCACCCGGCAACCATCCATAACGCCTCCATGGGTGACGATCGGATAACCGAATCTTCTCCCAGTCTCCCAGCCCAGAGCATACGAGGAATAGCGCACATCAGGATCGCGAGATCTTTGCATTGCGGCGATCGATTCGGGCTTGAGGATCGCTTTCTGATCAGGCTGAAGATGCCCTAAGTGCAGGAGCAAGAACAAGGCCAGGTCGTGAGCCGGAGCATAAATGGCGCTGGCTCCCCGGGTGTCATGATCGCAGAAGGGGATGGGCGCGAGTTTCGTCGAGTATTTTTCGGCGACGTCGGGGCGTTCCGGCGGCGCGGTAAAGACCAGAGCGCGACTCAAGTTCAGGGGCCTGAAGACCTCGGCCGCGAGGAATTCCGGGTATGGTTTTCCGGAGACCTGTTCGATGATGGATTCCAGGACCGCGTAGCCGAGGTTGCTGTAATTGTAGCTCTCACCCGGCTTGGACACAAGTTGGGCGTAACGTTGGAGTGTTGTTTCAAGAAGCGGCCTCTGTCGAGAAGTCCCCGTGTAATAAAAGTTCCAGTACATGGGAAGCCCGGAGGTGTGATGAAGAATCCTCCGTACCGTGGCTTCAGAGACATCTCCCTCGAAGGCGCGGAGCTTCACTTTTCCCATATAGGCATTGGCCGGCTTGTCCAGGTCTACGAGCCCCCTTTCAACAAGAATCATCAAGGCTGTAGCTGTAAATTGTTTAGTGGCCGATGCGATCGGGTAAAGCGTTTCTGGTGTGGCCTTGATCTTTTTCTCGAGGTTGGCCAGGCCGAAAGCTTCTTCCCATAGAATATCACCGTTTTTGATGACGGCGAGAGAGAGGGAAGGGAGCTTTTTCTCCTCGATTAGGCGAGCAATCTTTTCTCTGACTTCGATAAAAGGATCAGTCTGGCTTTGTGAATTGCCTCCTTGGATACCGAGAGGAGAAATGGCGCGTCCGTTGTCAAATAGATTTCCCAGAAGAAGGCACAGAATCGCGCCCAGCATCCAGTGTCTGTTGGATTTATTCATCAGGACCGCCGTTATACCTGAACCCGCACTTGGGACAATACTTGGGCTTTCTGGTGATGCCCAAATAACTGCGGCAAGATGGGCATCGCCAAACAACGATATGAAAGACAAATGTTGCCACAAGAGTGATATACCAGATGGGGCCCACGATCGAAAAAGGGATCCCCAAAAAACGCGCCGACGTGACCCTGGATATCAAAGCGATAGCGCCGAGAATAAAAAATTGTGCTTCGCCAAATCTCCAACATACCCCAAGGGCGTGACCTTCCGGACATCTCTCATCCATTCTCCGACCTCTCGTCAACTGATATGAGTCGGTTTGAGCATCTTGGGCAACTGCAAGTTAAACTGCCCTGGAAAGAATAGTGAATTATATGATTCTATGAAAGCGCCTGCAACATATCCTTTAGAATACGATTAAAAGATCTCAATGTTTTACGGGAGCTGAAATTAATGGGCGGAATTGGAAAGAGGGGAAAACTTATTTTGAAGAGCGAGCCTTCTCCAGCTTTTTAAACTGTTCAGCCGTCAAAGGGCTGCTGTAGCCCGAATAATTGATCAACACTTCCTCAGGATTCTCTATCGGGGTCCACTTGCCTTCGACATAGTTCAAATACACAAAATTCCAATTCAGGTCTCCAAGCACAGGAATCACACCCTTGATATTTTTCACCTCGCCTTTTTCATAAACAATGAGATGAAATTCATTCTCCCTTATGTTCTGAATAATCTGAGTATGATGGCATTCCTCGCACGCTCTTCCTTGTTTCATTATGGAATGAGGGAAGGCCGGTGCGAAGACAATCATGGCCTTGTTTTGATAGACGAAAGTGTGGAAATTGGCCACTGTCACTTTGCCCTCGTGATTGATCAGGAAAAGAATGTCTTTAAGAGGGAGAGAGACGCTCTTGTTCTCCTTGACCCTGGTGTCAAAATGGCAGTTGTAGCAGGCGGGAACGTCTCTTGTGTGACAGGCATTGCAATCCAGTTTGCCTTCATGGACCAGATGGCTGGTTATTTCTGATACTGGAGCGTGGCATTTTTCGCACTTTGTTTCCATAGCGCCCGGGTCTTGAAACGAATTATAGGCTGTACCGTCACCATGCACCTCTCTTGCCGTGTGGCAATCCATGCATTTCATTCCGTTTTTAAAATGAACGTCCAAGTCAGCGGCATCTTTCTCTTTTTTTACCCTCTCCAGAGTTTCTATTCCATGGCAGTTCTGGCAGACTTCTTGGGCCCGTGCGGGCTGGAGAGAATAGCTGGCCTTCCCGTCGGTTTCTATCTTATGGCAGGCATCACAGGTTCGGACATGACATCCTCCGCATTTCAATTCAGAAAAGGGAATTCCAGTCAGCCTCTCCAGGCCGCCCTGCTCCTTACTGTACCAGTATTCTAAACCTTTGTTGGTGAAATGGAGACTTTTCTCGTAGAAGTTTTTCTCCGGTGGCTTTAATGATTAAAAAGCCAGAGAGGATGAATAGAATCAACATGCTAATTGTGTAAATTGAAACTTTATTCTTCATCACTCTTGTCCAGAATAAGTTTTAAAAAATGCTCCGACATGGGTAAGATAAAG
>CAZJYC010000033.1:0-27033 GCA_964550165.1 uncultured Eubacteriales bacterium | reverse complement strand
ACAGTTGCCCGGCCAATAGAAACAGGATCAGGTCTTCAACATTCGTTAGAGCTTTTCGTTTAACCGTTTTCTATTTTGAGAAGTTGAGATCAGAGAAGGAACATTATCGTTCCTCGTTTGTTGATGATCGTTTCATGTCGGCGACATTCTCTATTGGTCCGCAGGATAAATGGAAAAAATGAAATAATAAATTGAAGTTTTAAAAGCTGTCCCTCCCTTGCCCTACAACTTCTGCCGGTGTCCCAAATCAGGCATAGCCTTTGTGGCCGGCCATCTGAAAAGGACGACGAGGACGAAGACCAAGGCTATAGGAAGAAACGCAAGAAGAGCCAAAATAGCAAGGCTCATCAAGAAACCTTTTTTCTCTTTTCGCCGGCAATTATTGGCCAGAGCGAACAATAAATTCCTACTGGATTGTTTCAGATTTGGAATTCTATGAATATATAGAACAGCGCAAGGTTAAAGTCAAACCGTCAGTATTATATTAAAAAATGCAAGTTTTTGATTTTTGACACTAATTTTTTCATGTGTTATAGGTTTCTCAGCACTTTCCCTTAAGCGGAGGACAAATGGATAAGGATAATTCTCGGGCTATAGCGGTGGTATTCCTATCATTATTGATCCTTATCGGAACTCATTTAACTCCGGCCGAAAAAGACCTGGATACAAAAAATATTAATGTCATGAGCTTGAACATTCGCTTCAACAATCCTGGCGATGGCGAGAATGCCTGGCCGCGCAGAAAGGAGATGGTGGCGGAGACTCTCCGTTTTCATAAAGTCGATATCGCCGGACTTCAGGAAGCTCTTCATGACCAGGTGAAAGCTCTGGAAGCGCTCCTGCCAGAATACGGCTGGTTTGGAGTGGGCAGAGACGACGGCCAGACAAAAGGCGAATACAGCCCTGTTTTATATCGAAAAGACCGTTTTAAGGTCATCAGCCAATCCACTTTCTGGCTCTCTGAGACTCCGGAGAAGCCGGGAAAGATAGGCTGGGACGCTGTCTGTACGCGAATCGTCACCTGGGGAAAAATAGAAGACAAACTGACAAAAACAGTCTTCTTTGCGTTTAATACCCACTTTGACCATGTGGGCCAGACAGCACGGGTCAAAAGCGCTGAGCTCCTGCTCAAGAAGATTCAGGAGCTGGCTGAAAATGAGCCGATTATTTTGACCGGGGATTTCAACTGCACCGAGAAAAATTCGCCTTATAAAATCTTGACATCCGGCGCTGGCAAGCTCTCAGGTTTTGATGATACCTATTTTCTCTCAAAGTCGAAACATTATGGCTCGACCCAGACCTTTAACGGCTTTCAAACTGAGATCAAACCCAGTCATCGTATCGACTTCATTTTCGTCAGGAATACCGGCAAAGTCTTGCGCCACGGTATAATCGCCGAGAGGTGGGATGGTCGGTTTGTCTCGGACCACAATGCTGTTCTGTCTGAAATCGAGTTTCCTTGTCAACCGGAGCGGTAAATTAAGTCAAATCAACAATTTGATTCCTTGATTTTTTTGTGTTAAAGATTCATAAAGAAACGGCTGATGAAATTTAAGCTGAAGAAAGAGAGAACTCATACATACGAAAAAACCTATTTATTGCCCGAGTTGGAGGGCGAGGAAATAAAGGCTGTCCTTTTTAAAGCATTCATATTATATTTTTGCCAAAGATATGTTATCTCAAAATGTCGGAAAGATCGCTGTGTCCTCGATCCTGTCAGCTCTTCAAGCCTACGACGGCTGCGAGTTTGACGTGAGGTTCACAAAAGGCAGAGTTTTGGTTCTTTTTCACGATGCCAGGCACAACCGGCGGCGGCTGCTGGACACAGAATTCAAAGATCTTAAAGACGTTCAAACGCTTGAGGAGTTAATCCATCATCCTGATCTGGTAAAACTGGTCAATGACGGCGGCAAAACTCTCTGGATAGAAGCCAAGGAAGATTCAGCGCTCGGGCTCAGAAAAGACCCGGTTTACTGCCAGGAAATGGGCAATAAACTCGCAGATTTTCTGAAGCGTTCCCGGCTCCGCCTGGAAAATGTCCATGTCATATCCTTTTCTCCAGAGATTTTAATCCACACAAACGGCATCCAGACTGCGAGAATAGTTCCCTATCTTTTTTCGGCAAAAGACTTTTTTATCCCGCATTACAATCCGAAGACGATTGGCCAGATGTTTGTCTCCCTCAGACGCCATGCTGAGGCAACAAAAAATATGGGAATCGGCGGACTTCTTTTCTCCAAGCTCTATCTGCGAGGATTTTTCTCCAGTTTCCAGCCATCATGGCCAGAGATTAAAGCGCTTGGGAATAACAATTTCGTCCTGGGCACAGAGGCTCAGACTTTTGAGGAGGAAAAAGCCTTCAAGGAGTTTGTCGTCATCACAGACTTCCGCGGGGAACGCCCTGGAGGAAGGGGCGAAAACGCAGGGCGTTTGATCTGCCACAGAGGATTGGAAGAATGATAAAGAAAATATTCGGAATTTTTAGAAAAAAGAAAGCGAAATGGGCTTTAGTCCTCATGGGCGGCGGCTCAAGGGGACTGGCGCATATCGGAGTCCTTGAAGTTTTCCAGAAGAATGGTTTGAGGCCTCCTGTAATCGTCGGAACTTCCATGGGGGCCATGATCGGCGGGCTTTTTGCCTCAGGTTATTCTTCCGAGGAGCTGAGAAAAATTGCTGACGAGCTCAGCCTCCAGAATTTTCTGGAAAAACCTCATCTTCCCTTCCTCTCAAAGAGAATCCGCTCTGTGATGGATATTCTCATGCTGGAGAGTTATAAAAACAGGCTCTTAAGGAAAATAGGGCTGAACACAAAGGACCGCATGGAGGAATATTTAAAAAAGCTTTTTGAAGAAAGGCTCATCGAAGACCTGCCGGTTCAATTCGCCTGTAACGCGGTCGATTTGATCTCCGGCAAAGAGATTATCTTCGATAAAGGAGAGCTCTGGAAGGCGCTCAGGGCAACGATGTCTTTTCCGATTGTCTTTGAACCTGTTAGAATCGATGACATGCTGCTTGTTGACGGCGGAGTGCTCAACAATGCACCGGTGGATATAGCCAAAAGCCTTGGCGCTGAGAAAACAGTGCTTGTCGATATCCACCGGCCGATCAAGGAAGTGCCGGCAGAGGAAATCAAGAACACATTCCAGCTCATTCACCGCATGGTGGATACCATGGTCACAAAAACGACTGAAGAAAACATAAAAAAAGCGGATTTGGTCATCAGAGTTGACCTGGATCTTGATCTATTCGATTTCACTAACTCGGCAAAAATAATCGAAGACGGAGAAAAAGCGGCCAACGAAAAGATTGATAAGATCAAAAGGCTTGTCGCCTAAAGCCGGCTGGCCGGATTGGCTGCATAAAAAATATCGTACACTGAAATTGAACAATAATGGCTGAGCCAAAAAATTTTTCGCCAGTCAAGCTTGTCTGCGGTGTCATCTCGTCCAAGGACATCTTTTTCGAGAAAGCAGAAGCACGGCTTGTCGGGCTCTATGGTCCTACGGACCTTTCCAGTCCTCTCTTTGCCTTTAACATCACCGATTATTATGAGCCTCAGATGGGCAAAAATCTTAAAAAAAAATTCCTGAGCTTTGCCAATTTGATATCACCTGAAACATTGAGCGCGATAAAGATTAGGACGAATGCACTTGAAGAAGAGATACGGAATGAATTCAAAGAAGAAAAAAGAATCGTCAACCTTGATCCTGGCTACATGGCTCCAGCCGCTCTAATCATGGCCACAGCCAAGGATTTCGCCCACCGCATACCTCTTCAGCAGGGCATCTATGCCCACCTCGAACTTCTGTTCAGCAAAAAAGAAGTCGAAACTCTGAGCTGGACCTACCCTGATTACAAAAGCGAATCATACCAGAAATTCTTTTTGGAAATGCGGGGGATTTATCTTTCTCAACTCCGCAAAGCACAAAAATAAGGTTGAAGGGAAAGAGCCGATTAAAGCTTTCCGCTTCTTACGTAAGATAAATAATTCTTCAGCGAGGGGTCTTTTCCAAGCAAAGCCTCAGCCGCGCTCAGAGAAGCCATGAGCTCTTTATCCAGAGGGTCGAGAATGGCCGCATCCAGGCCATTTTGAAGGGCGAGAACAAGAAATACCCTGTTCAAAAGCCTGCGTCGAGGGAGCCCGAAAGACACATTGCTGATCCCGGCTATGGTCTTCACACCGGGCAGGTTTTTCTTTATTTTCTCAAGAGACTCGAGAAAAAGCTTCGAAGCATTCTGGTCAACGCCGACGGGCCGGACCAGGGGATCGAGGAAAATGTCTTCAAGGCCGATGCCTTCTTTCTCGAGGATAGAAACCATTTTGGCCGCAATCGAAAGCTCTTTGTCTGAATTTTTTGGAAGGCCTTCATCATCCAGGCAGAGGACAATGACTCGTGGCTTGTAAGTCTTGATGAGAGGGAGAAAAGCATTAATTCTCTTGCTTTCTCCGCTAATGGAATTCAAAATAGCGCGGCCCTTGTGAATTTTGAGCCCTTCTTCCATGGCCCTGACATCAGGAGTATCTATGGAGAGTGGAATACTCAATTTTTTTTTAAGCAGGGGAGTTGCCCACTTCAGAGTCTCTATCTCCCTGTCCAGGAGCGCGGACGCATTCAGGTCGATATAATCTGCCCCGGCATTTTCCTGTTCCTTGGCCTGGCTCACCAGGTATTTTTCATCCTTGTTCTCAAAAGCCTGGAACACCGGCTTTCTCGTGGAATTCAGTCTTTCGCCAATAATAATCATGAGATTATATCAATAGGCTCTCTTCCATTTTGTGTGGGTGAAGGAAATGTGCGTAAAAAAGCCTCTCAGAATAGGCCGAAGCGACCATTGAATGCTCCGGCAGATTGGCTCGAAGGTACGCCGCTTTTGCCCCAGCGAGCCAAAAGCGGCTCGGTTCAAGGCTTCGCTCTCCTCTCCCTTCGGTAGATGAACCATGCCCGCTCAGCCTTTCACACGACCTTCTCGCCATTCTGCCTTCGCCGGGTGAGGGAAGCCCGCGTGTTTTCGAGCCGCTTAGCCGGAGCGTTACGCAGCCGCCGAGAAGGGCTGCGAGGGAACGGCGTTAAAAACCTGAAGGAGAGCGAGGCCATTCTGGAGAGGCTTCCAGATAAGCCACACAAAATGGAAGAGAATCTGTTAATCTTCATCGATATGAAGGGCGGAAATCTCCCTCAGTCTTTTGACAATTTCCGGGAGTTCCCTGAGGACAGCTGCGACGTCCTCTTCTTTGTTAAAGCGCCCGAGAGACATCCGGATGGAGGAGCGGGCAATCTCTGGCCTGAGCCCGATAGCGCTGAGCACATGGGAGACTTCCTCTGCCCCCTCGCTGCAGGCAGAGCCTGTGGAGACGTAGATTTCCTTTGTGGCCAACGAGAGAAGAATCGCTTCAGCCTCGAGATCCAGGAAAGAAAAATTCAGGGTTCCTTTGATCCTGTTCTTTTCATGGCCGTTGAATTTCACTTTTGGAATTTTTTCCTCGATTCCTTTTTTCAACTCCTCAGCTAGCTTTTCAATTCGCTTTTTATCTTTATCCCGTCTTTCCGTCAAAATCCGGACAGCCTCTCCGAAGCCCACGATGCCGATTGTGTTTTCTGTCCCGGCCCTCATCTCTCTTTCCTGGTGTCCACCATGGATAAGAGGGCAGATGCTCGTCCCTTTTCGCACGTAGAGGGCGCCGACTCCTTTGGGTCCATAGACTTTATGGGCCGCGATCGAAAGAAGGTCAACGCCGAGCTTGTTAACATTGACATCGATTTTTCCAAAAGACTGGACAGCATCGGTATGGACCGGGACTCCTTTATCCTTTGCGATTTTAACGATTTCCTCTATGGGCTGGATTGTCCCGATCTCATTGTTGGCGTGCATGACGGAGACAAGGGCTGTCCTTGAGGTGATGGCAGACCTGAGGAAGTTGAGGTCCACAGTCCCGTAGGAATCGACAGGGACATAGCTGACCTTCATTCCTTTTTTCTCCAGGTAATTGGCTGTGCGGAGAACCGCAGGGTGCTCTATGGCTGAGGTGATGAATTCGTTTTTCTCAGGGCAGGTTTCGATAACTCCACGGATGGCAAAATTATCGGCCTCGGTTCCTGAGCCGGTGAAAATAATCTCTGTCCGGCCTGCTCCCAGCGCTCTGGCGATAATCTCTCGAGCCTCGTTGACTATCTCCTTGACCTCCCGGCCGATAGGGTAGAGGGAAGAGGGATTTCCGAAGTGCCTGGCCAGGAATTGAGACATTTTCTCGGCCACAGCAGGGTCTAAGGGTGTTGTCGCGTTGTTATCCAAATAAATCATCAAATCGCCTCTTCAGACAAAAAAGACAACTCATAAGTCTGTTATAAAATTAAGATCAGGCCGGGATGTTGAAAAACCCGTTCGAAACACCCAGCCTGATCAATAGCCTTTTCCTTCATTTCAACAAATGTTTCCTTCACTCATCCAGAGGATTCATAACCAGGCCTGACTTGAGCTTTGGAAAAAAATCGGTCGATTTATGGGGCATAAGCTCGCCTTTCTCGACAACCTCCCGAATCTGCTGGAGGGAGACAGGCTTGAGCAGGAAAATCATCTGGAATTCTCCGTCTTCAACCTTTTTTATGCCCTCCTCGAGGTTCCTGATGTAGTTCACGTTGTCTTCCTGGACAAAAGGCCCGGAGCACAAAGCCTGGAGCTTGTCAATGATCAAGGAATGAAGGATGGTCACATCCAGCCGCTTCCATTCTCTGGATATCTGTTCGGCAATTTCTTTATCCAGGATATCCTCGGATTTGAGATGAAAGATGAAAAATTTCTTGAATTGAGAAACATAAGCCGCAAAGGTGTGGTTCTCCTCGAGCACTCGCTTCTGAACATTTTTCAGGATGGACCTGTCTGATGTGTCTTCCCAGGCGAGCTCTGAAATCTCAAAATTGGCGGAAAAAAGCTCCTGGAGGCTCTCAGGAGATAACCTATCCAGGCCCTTGACCAGTCTGTAGGTGGGGAGAATGACCAGGCCCGGATCATCAAGCCTGAAAAGAGTCATCATGATGTAGTTGAAAGGCTCGTCACCCCTGACTCCTTTTGTCGTGCTGATGATTTCCTTCTGGTAGTTGAGCGAAGTCTCGTAGCGGTGATGCCCGTCAGCGATGATCAGCACTTTATCCGCCATGGCTCTCTGAATCCTCTGGATGGACGGCTTGTCTTTGATGACCCAAAGGCGGTGAGTGAAATTGTCCTCGTCTTTGACTTCCGCTCCCAGCTTAGACTTTTTCAGGGCGTCCTGAATGGCCTCAAAGACCTTTTTGTTGTCATCCTTATAGAGCAGGAAGATCTGGCCGGTGTTGGTGTTTGTCGCCCTCAGAAGGTTCAAACGGTCCTGTTTATGCTTGGGAAATGTCCTTTCATGGGGCAGGACTTTCCGTGAAGAAAAATCCTGAAGCTTGACTCTGGCGATGAGTCCCATTCTCTTCTTCTTCTTCTTATCACCCACACGGAATTCCTGCTCGTAGAGATAGAGGGCTTTCTCGTCTTCGCGGGCCAGGATGCCCTTTCTCTGCCATTCATCGAGATAGATTTTCGCCCGTTTGTATTTATCTTTCTCCTGGTGATCAGGATCATCATCCTTGCCCAGGATGATTCGGACCACGTTGTAGCGGTTTCGTTTGTAATAATCATCCTGCATGGAAGGTGTAATCCGGTCGTAAGGCTCGGTGATGACCTCTTCCAGCTTTACTTTATTGTCGTTGTATTTTAATCCTTTAAAAGGACGAATCTCAGCCATATCTCCTCCGTCGGTGTCTTTGTTTTTTCAATCAGACTTTAGGTCAATCTCTCCTTCAAGATGGTGACAACCTCAAGGCCGGCTCGCTTCTGACCTTCTTTGGCCGCAGCGCCGATATGGGGTGTGGCGATGATATTGGGATGGTCGATCAAGGCAAAATTATCCGGCGGCTCTTTCTCGAAAACGTCCAGAGCTGCGGCGCGAACCTTTCCCGATTCGAGAGCCCTAAGCAGGGCAGCCTCATCGACGGTCCCTCCGCGGGAGGCGTTGATGAGGATGACACCGTCCTTCATCTTTTTGAATTCACCGTCGCTGATCATGTGCTTTGTCTTGTCTGTCAGAGGGAGATGAAGGGTGATGATGTCTGCCCGGGAAAGAAGCTCATCCAGGGAGACCTGTTTGACGTCAAGACCTGTTTTGACTTCGATGATGTCGTAGGCAACAACTTTCATCCCGAAAGCAAGGGCACGTCTGGCAACTTCCTGGCCTATCCTTCCTATGCCGATGACTCCCAGGGTTTTCTCAAAAAGCTCGGTGCCGGACAAAACCTTTTTCTCCCACTTATGCTCTTTCATCGAGAGGTTGGCTTTGCCGTGGTTGCGGACAGCGGCCAGCATCAAGCCAAAGGTATGCTCAGCCACTGAAATCGATGTCGCCGCTGGGGTGTTGGCGACCTGGATTCCTTTTTCCTTGGCTGCCGCAACATCGATGTTGTCCAGACCGATCCCGGCTCTGACGATAAGCTCCAAGTCGGTCGAGGCCTCGATCGCTTTTCTGGTGAGCTTGGTTGCGCTCCGGACAACGGCAACATGGTAGCCAGGGATTGTTTTGACCAATTCCGCTTCGTCCATCCCTGTTTTTTGTGTGACCTCAAAATTCGGAATGGACTTAAGCTTTTCAAGAGCTTCCTGGTCTAAAGCGTCTGCCACAAGTATTTTTTTCATTGCCAATGCTCCTTCAAAATGGCTTCGGCAGCCCCGATAGCGCTTCCTGTCTGGAATTTGTAGCCCAGGTCAGAAAGGGTCAACTCAAGCGCTGCGAGGGCTGTTATGATGTCAAACCCACCCATATATCCCAGGTGGGCGATCCGGAATATTTTTCCCTTGTAAGGATCCTGACCTCCTGCGATGTAGGCCATGTATTTCCCCTGCATGGTTTTGACCAGCTTCACTCCGTCAATCCCTCCAGGAACCTTGACCGCAGTCAGAATGTTGCCCGGGCTCTTGGAAAGAAGCTGCAGCCCGAGAGCTTTGGCTCCTGCCCGGGTGGCGTCGCCAAGGACACGGTGGTGCTCGAAGAGCTTCTCCAACCCCATGGATTTGATGATATCCAGGGATTTTTTCTGCTGGATGATGAGCGAGATTGCGGGCGTGAAAGGAGTGGTCTGCTTCTCCAGGTTCTTCTTGTATTTCCTGGCATCAAAATAGAATTTAGGGAGAGTCGATTTTTCAACCATTTTCCAGGCTTTCGGGCTGAAGGAAATGTAAGCAAGGCCGGGAGGGATCATGAACGACTTCTGGGAGCCAGCGACCATGATATCCACCTTCCATTTGTCGACTGGACAGGGAGTGGCGCCCAGCCCGGAAATCCCGTCAACAATCAGGATGGCATCTGTTTGGGCGACGACTTCCCCATAACCCTGAATGTCGTAGACTGTTCCCGAGGAGGTCTCGGAAAGGGTCGCCAGGACTGCTTTTGTTCCGGGATTGGCTTTGAGCTCGGCGGCAAGCCGCTCTTTGTTGAATAAATCCCCCCATTCCAGAACAATCTCTTTGACATCGAGTCCATAGGCCCGGCAGATCTGGCCCCACCGTTCTCCGAATTTTCCGCCGTTGATGCTGATCACCTTATCGCCCGGAGAGAACGTGCTGGTGATTGACATTTCCATGGCACCCGTTCCCGAGGAGGCCAGGATGAAAACATCCTCTTTTGTCTCAAAAACATACTTGAGCCCTTCAACAACCTCCATAAAGATGGCCGAAAACTCAGGCGTGCGGTGATGGATGATTGGCTCGGCTGCCGCAGAAAGAACTGTTTCGGGAACAGGAGTGGGTCCGGGTGAGAGAAGGTAATATTTTTTTATCATATGAGTCCTCCTATGTATTTTTATTTTTTGGCATTGAGTTCATTCACTGAATGGATTCGGTCTTCATGCGCTAAAAATCTCTATGAAAGAGTGTAACTCGCATGAAACTGATAAATTAAATTAACAGAATTCGCAAGCCCAGTCAATCAGAGTGTGCGCTCAGGGCAATGGCTTCAAAAACAGACGATATATCATGAATTCTTTTATTATAGATTGCCTATCAATAAATACTCTGGAAGATTTTCTTGTCCCTTAATCAGAGTTGAATCAATATTTCGGTTAAAAGGGCTGTTCTTTCCACGAGGGAGGGGAGAAGGAGATGTTCATTCTCAGCGTGAATTCCCTCACCGTCTGGACCCAGGCCGTCCATAGTCGGAATTCCGAGACTGGAAGCGATTGAGGCATCAGAACCGCCCCCGGTTTTTCCTGCTTCGAGCTTCATATTTAAAGAAGAAGCAATTTGCCTGACCTGAGCAAGGAGTTTTGACGAAGCTAGGGTTCTCTCCATAGGCGGAGTCAGGCTCTCTTGAGAAAACTTGAGCTTGGCGCTCTTTCGCACGGGCTTTAGCTGTTTGAGGAAGCCCACGATTTGTTGCTTCTGAAAGTTTCGCCAGAATCTTATATCCAGGACAGCCCAGGCCTCCTCGGCCACGATGTTGGCTTTTTCTCCGCCTCCGATCAGACCGATGTTGATCGTTGTCTCTTTTGTTTCAACGTTCTTGATGCGGCCGAGCTGCGTCATCAATTCATCGATCGCATTGATTCCCTTATCCGGTGTGCCGGCATGGGCAGCTTTGCCTTTCGCCTCCAGACGAATGACAAGGCGGCCCTTTCTTTGAATTTTCAGACCTCCTCCTGGCAGAGAGGGTTCCAGGCAGAGCACATATAGAGACTTTTTTGAGAGATTGCGGATAACTTCATAGGAAGCTTCACTGCCCACCTCTTCGGCGGAATTGATGAAAATCGCCACTTTCTTTTTTGGCTGAATGGATAACTCACTCAGGGCTTTGAGGGCAAAGATGACCATGACCAGACTGGCTTTCATGTCCAGGACTCCCGGCCCAAAAATCTTTTCGCCTGCGACATAAAAGGGCATCTTCCGAATCTTGCCCACCGGCCAGACTGTGTCGATGTGCGTGAGGAGAAGGAGCTGCTCTTTTTTATCCCTGGAGCTTGAGGGGGGATATTCAGCCAGATATAGGTCTCCTGTTTTTTTCTGGGGAAAACAGGTTATTCTGGCTCCAGCTTTTTTGAGCTCAGCCACAACATAGGAAGAGCAAGCATCGACAGCCTTTTTATCGGCGGAAGGAGATTCCCGGCTGACGATCTCCTTGAGGAGATTGACCATCTTACCCTGGCGAGATTTGAAATAGTGGTAAAAATCCATCGTTCCTCCTGCTCGTCGGACAATGTATCACAGCTTTGAAGGAATTTCATCCTCTATCGATCCCTATCCCGCTTGATTGGATTAAAAATTTCTTTCCTTCTCACTCAGAAATAAATTCTCCCACCATCGGCAGTTATCAAGATTTTATGCTCGAGAATTTGTCTTCGTCATCTTGATACCCTAAGTTTGTCATGATAAGCTTTGAAAAAAATTGATTATTTAGAAAAATCCAAAAAAAAGAGAACTTGCGCATCGGGATTATCGCCATCGGCCAAAAGATAAATTCTCTTTTTCCCCTGTAACTGAGCACGTAGCACGCTATTTTTCATCTTCGAAAACGGCTTAACCTTCTGAATCTGTCTCCTTCCACTTATTCTTTAATTCCTTATTCTCTAATTTTTACATAAACAGTGGTAGGGCCAGTCTCATCTTGAAGCCGCAGTTCGAATAGATTTGAATACATCTTGATCAACTGGGACAATTGCTTATATCCATACGTCCGGGGATCAAAACCCGGATCTAATTGGTGCAGGTAAAAACCAATAGTTGCTAAATTAGCCCATCCATCTTCCTGCCTGGCCATTTCAATGGCTCCCTTTAGTAATGGAATAGGGTCTGCTTTCTTGGATTTATCTTCTCTCGCGGCTACTTTTTTTGATTCTTCCTTTCCTTTCGCTGGGGATTCTCTAGGGATCAAATTTTCTGTATAGATGAAAACATTGCAGGCATTAACAAAAGCCTTCGGTGTCTTTTGTTTTCCTATGCCCAACACAAAAAAACCCATTTCTCGGATTCTGGTGGCGAGCCGAGTATAATCGCTATCACTGGAAACGATACAAAAGCCATCTACCAAATTGCTGTGGAGAATATCCATCGCATCAATAATCATTGCGCTATCAGTTGCATTTTTACCTGTTGTATATCGAAACTGCTGAATGGGTTGTATCGCATTGATGTTTAATGTATGTTTCCAGCCAGTCATATTGACTGTCGTCCAATCCCCATAAATCCGTCTGATAGTTACTAAACCATATCTTCCCGCCTCGGTTAAGATCTTCCCGATCAAGGAAGGTTGAGCATTGTCCCCATCTATCAATAATGCAATTTTTTTCCTCTTGTCATCGCTAAATTGCTCTGCCATAATTGCACCTCTTTCATAGATTTATCATCCTCCCGATTAGCTTACTATAGTATATTATCTGACTCTATGCAATATTGGCGATAGCAACTCTTTAGCTGTTCTTGGAGCGGCTCTTTTTGTCGCCTTCTTAAACCTCTTTATGCGTCAGCCAAAATAAAGGCCCCCTTTAAAAATTGACAATAAGGGAGGGGTTTATTACTTTTATAGGCTGTGAGCTTCTTGATTATCGCCGGATTGATCTCTTTCATCGTTCTTATTTTATTTTTCTTCGTATTTTCATTCACAAGCCTCTTGGAAAATGAAAAGAGGGCCTACTGGCGAAGCAGTGTTTTCCTTGTAGCTTTGGTTGCTCTGAGCTTTTCTTTTTCCTTTGTACGGACTCCTTTAAAAAACTGGTTTTTTGGCAGCGTTTTTGTTCTTTTATTGCTCGTGGGCGTTTTTCTCCTTTTCCCCCCTCTCAAAAAGAAAAAAACAGAAATCATCGGCGCGCAGAGAAAGATCGATGAAAGGGATGTCATATTCTCCCGTTTTGACGACAAAGAAAAAGAAAATCTCGAAGCTTACTACGCTCGAAAGCCCGAACACAAAGATATCGACGCTGAGATAAGAAAAATCCCTGATATCCTTTCCGCCCCTCATCTCAAAAAAAATCCAATTTTATTCTCTTTGGCCAAGGCAGAGTTTGACTTTCTGGAGCATCAACTCACCCAGGTCAGCGGGGATGTCCGTCCATCGAGAGTCGAGCGCGAGCCTTCTGAACATACAAGAATGATTAAGAATATCATCGAGTACCTGGGTTCAGATTTTTGCGGCATCTGTTCTCTAAACCAGGCTTATGTCTACTCCCATGTGGGGAGAGGGCCCGAGGCCTATGGTCGAGAAATCGAGCTGAACCACAGGTTTGCCATAGTCTTTGCCCTGGAGATGGATCTGGAAATGGTGGCTTCAGCGACCCAAGCTCCGGTCATCGTCGAAACCGGCAAAAAATACGTCGAGGCGGCGAGGATATCCATCATTGCCGCGAATTTCATTCGTCGCCTGGGCTATCCAGCACGGGCTCACATCGCAGGAAGCAACTACCAGGCCATTCTTCCTCCGCTTGGCTGGGAAGCGGGTTTGGGCGAGGTGGGCAGGCTGGGTATCCTCATCACCGCCAAATACGGGCCGAGAGCAAGGCTTGGCCTGATCACAACCGACCTTCCCCTTATTCCCGATAAGCCAAAAGCTCTGGGAATCCAGAATTTCTGCGAAAAATGCAAGAAATGCGCCTTAAACTGCCCGGCTCAAGCCATTCCCTGCGAGGATAAAGCCGAGGAAAACGGGGTGAGAAAATGGGTGCTCAACCGGGAGCAGTGCTACAGATTCTGGAGACAATCAGGCACAGACTGCGCTGTCTGCATTTATGTCTGCCCTTACAGCAAGCCGGAAAACGCCTTCCACACAATCATCAGGAAAATGACGGAAGCCACGGATGCCGCTCAGAGTTTTTCGGTCCGGGCGGATGACTTTTTCTACGGCCGAATTCCCCTCCGCAGAAAATCCCCTCTCAGCGAACGATAATACCTCTTAAAAATTAACAAGCCAATATTGGTTATTTAACTGGCTTATGGTATTTCTTCTCTCCCAGCGGCGACCACAATCCGTAGCTTTCCTCGTGAATGCGGCATTTTCCCACAGAGGTCCACTTGAAACCGTAGTTGTACCCGAACCAGAGATATTTGTCTCCGCCTCCGTTTTCAGTGGTGATGATGTAGCGGGCATCGACGTTTCCGATGCCCATAACTTTGTCCCCGGGCAAAGTCCCTTCGCCTCTGTCGCCTTTGTTGGCATCAAAAGGAATCCAGCCGTAGGGAGGGAGATAGACCTCTGTCCAGCGGTGAAAGACATCGTCGAAGCTGGCATCATCGCCGCGCAGGCTGACAGCGCCGACATAGCGGATCGGGACGCCGAGAGCGCGGCAGAGGGCGATCATCGAATAGGAATATTCGGAGCAAGAGGCCGTTCCTCGCTTGAGAACAGTCGGCGCAGGATTCCAGCCTCCGAGCGGCTTGAGGTTGTAGCTCAGATGTTCTGTCAAATACTCAAAGATCCGGCGAACAATCCAGTAAGGGTTCTTTTCCTTTCCGGCAATCTTTTTCGCCAGTTCCTGGATGTAAAGGTCGCTAATCCGGTATTTATCCCCATCCTGGGTGTATTTTTTCCTGATGTCTTCGGGGATGTCTTCCAAACTTCCGACTTTGTCCGGATAGAGGAAATACTCAACAGCGTAGATCTTCGCATCGACCTTCCAGCCGGGCTTGACCAAAGAGTTGCTTTTCAAATCGTTGAACTGATAATGGGCGATTTTCTGATCCCAGCTATCTTCAATCATCTCATTAGGCCTGGGGTCAAACTGGACAGGCGCCAGCAGAGTCTGGTTGTCGCGATTTTCAGGAATTGGCAGATAGATGTCCAGAGTCGTAACAGTTCCCGGTCCGTAGTTCCGGAATTCCTTGATAAACTGGAGGGAAAGATGGCGCTCATTCCATTTCGACAGTATATCCTTATCAAAGATGTTTATCTTGTATATCTCGTCATTCTCGTAGTCAACATTCCAGAGTGCGTCATCACCCCAGGCAAGGCCATAGGGAAAAGGGCCGTAGGAACGCAGAGAAGATAGACAGAGCCCGTCAGAGGGATTGACCAGGTAAATCCGGTCCTGTCCGCGGTCTGCAACCCATAAATATTTTCCGTCAAAAGCGAGTCCAGCCGGCTCGCCGGCAGGGGAGGGAAAATTCTGGACCATCATCCCGTCTTCGGGCGAAACTTTGAGCAGGATATCGCTCCGGAAATCTGCGATCCAGATGTACTCCCCATCCCAGGCGAGGTCTCTGGGGCTGGAGCTGTTCGATTCCAGAATGACCAGAGCCTTACCCGTTTCCGGGTCAAGCTTGTACATGTACTTTTCTCCAGAATCGATGTGCCAGAGATATTTGCCGTCCCAGGCCAGCCCTTCAGGATGGTGGCCTGGCGAGTCAAAGCTTTTGATGACCTTTCCATTCTCAGGATCGATCTTGTAGATTTTGTCCGTAAAAATATCGGCAAGCCATAGATTTTTCCCGTCAAAAGCCAGGCCTGTCGGGCAGGGACCAGGAGTTTTTATGACCTTCAAAATATCCCCGACTTTGGCCCAGGCTAACGGGGCAAGAAGAATAAGAATGCAGAACCAGACGCTCGTTCTTTTCATGATAGCCTCCTCATTTTTTGCTTGTGCCCATTATAAAAAAAATAAAGAGCATTGGCAAAGAATTCCTTTATAGCCATTTTTTTTCGCCTTTCCGATTTTAGGTTCAAGTTTGACAGACACGCTCATAATAATATATGGTTTACAGGAAAAAAATGAATTCGGAGGGAAAGGAGAAAGCCATGGGAACAACCCGCCGCGAGTTTCTCAAAAACATCGGCCTGGGAATCGGCAGCCTCGGAGTGCTCGGCCTATCAGCGAAAACTGCCCAGGCGAACATAGAGGAAAAATTAAAAGAGATTAAAGACCTTTCAGCCGCAGAGGTGGCCAGGGACGAGAGTTTCTGGTTTCACGTTCAGCAGGCTTTTGACATTGACCGCAGCATCATCAACCTCAACAATGGCGGCGTGCATCCGGCACCAAAGATTGTGATGGATGCCATCCACCGCTATCTCGATTTTCAAAACGGCGCCCCACCCTATAATCTCTGGGGTATCCTTCGCCCGCGGAAGGAGCTCATCAGAAAAAAACTGGCAGACACCTTCGGCTGCTCACCTGAAGAGATTGCCATCACCAGGAATGTGACCGAAGCCATGCATATCCCCCTCCTCGGGCTTGAGCTTAAGCCGGGCGACGAGGTGCTGACCACTACCCATGACTATCCTTCGATGAAGAATGCCCTTTTCCAGAGGGAAAAAAGGGAGGGGATAAAAATCAAGCTTTTTCCTTTTCGCTATCCTCCAAAAAATCTCAGAGAGCTGGCTGAACTTTTTGAGAAAAATATCACACCCAAGACTAAACTCATCCTCGTCTGCCACATCACCAACATCACGGGTCAGATTTTTCCGATTCGGCAGATATGTCAGATGGCCCGCGAGCGCGGCATTGAGGTTGTCATTGACGGAGCTCATTCTTTCGGACACTTTGTCTACGAACAGAAAGACCTGGACTGTGAGATCTATGGAGCCAATATTCACAAATGGATGATGGGACCTATGGGCACTGGCTTTCTTTACGTCAAAAAAGAAAAAATTAAAAAAATCTGGCCTCTTTTTCCCGCTGCTGACCCTCTGGGAGACGATATCCGGAAGTTCGAGCACATCGGAACCCGGCCTGAATACCTTGAGCTTGCCATAGGCGAAGCTCTGGAATTCCATCATGGAATCGGCGGCAAAAGGAAAGAAGAAAGGCTGCGCTATCTGAAGAACTACTGGGCTACAGCCCTGGAAAAGCTTCCTGGCGTAAAAATTCTCACTTCTTATCAGCCTGAGCAGTCTTGTGGAATCGGAACTTTTACGGTCGAGAACTTGGACGTGGCCAAATTGAGCCAGATTCTTTTCGAGAAACATAAGGTCTACACCAGCGCCTTTGAGATCCCTCCTGCTGAAGAAGGTGGGGAAAGCTTTACTGGAATTCGCGTCACACCCAGCATCTACACGACTCTTCGCGACATGGACATCTTCATCGAAGCGACCTCTTATTACATAAAAAACGGACTTCCGAGTTGATCAAGAGTCTTTCTTCAAGAAAGAAATTCGGGGGCAGATAACACAATGAGCTGGAATCCTCAAAAGGATTTGGCTTTGATCCGCAAAGAATTTCCGATCCTTGAACGCTGCGTTTATCTGATCAGCAATTCCTTAGGAGCAGTTCCCAGAAAAGCACAAGATAATCTTGCGCAATTCTATAAAATGTGGGCGGGTGAAGGCGTGAGTGCCTGGGAAAAGGAATGGTGGGAGCTTTCCCGGAGAGTTAGCAATGAAGTGGCCTCTCTGATCGGGGCGGGGGAGGATGAGGTGACGATGATGGTCAATGCCACTGCCTGTCATTGGGTGGCTCTGTCGACAAAATTTTTAGCCAAAGGCAAAAAAAGAAACAAGATCGTCATGACAGATCACGACTTTCCGTCTATCCTCTATGCGGTCAAAAATGTTGCAGAGTTCATGGAATGGACAATTGACATCATAAAAAGCAACGGCAGGCCGGGAATCGATGCCGAGGAGATTGTCAGGCGCATCGATGAAAAAACGCTTTTCATTGCCACTTCCCATGTTTATTTCAAATCAGCCTACATCCAGGATATAAAAGCCATCTCATCCAGAGCAAAGCAGGTCGGCGCCCTAACGCTCATCGACGGCTATCATGCCCCGGGCGCAATCCCCGTGGATGTGACCAAGCTCGATGTGGACTTCTATGCGGGCGGATGCCTGAAATGGCTCTGCGGGGGACCTGGAAACGCCTTTCTTTATGTCAGGCCCGCTCTGGCCAAGACTCTGCGTCCGCAGCTCACAGGCTGGTTTGCCCACAAAAATCCTTTCCATTTCGCTCAGAACATGGAATACACGCACGGCTCTTACAGGTTCATGTCTGGCACGCCACCCATTCCGTGCCTGTATGCCGCCCGCGCCGGCCTGGATATCATCAAAAAAATCGGAATCACCAGGATCCGGAAGAAATCTCTTTCTTTGACCTCCTCCATCATCCAAAAAGCCAAGGAGCGAAAGTTTGCGATTTGCACTCCTGAAGACAATGACCTCAGGGCAGGCGCAGTCTCCATCAGCCTCCCTTCTGCCTTTCAAGTAAAACAGGCTCTGGAGCAAAGAAAAGTCAAGGTCGATTTCAGGAAAAGCGTGAAGGAAGAGCCGGATGTGATCAGAGTCGGCCCCCATTTCTACACCACAAACGAAGAGATTGAAATCTTATTCAGAGAAATCGATGCGATTTCCGCATCCCGAACGTTCAAGAGATACTCAAAAAAAATGAGGACTGTGACCTGAATTCCAAAGCTTATGGGCACTTTCTCCGTGCCGAAAATTCATAGGCTCTCTTCCATTTTGTGAGGGTCAAGGAGATATGGGTAACAAAAAGCCTCTTAGAGATGGCCGAAGCGACCATTGAATGTTTAGCCTTCCCGAGCTGCCCCTTAAGGAAATTTCCCGCGGAGGCTAAGTGGCGAAAACCGTTTGAAGGCTGAGCGGGTATAATGCAGAAAAAGGGGACTGTCCCTTTTTTTCTGTATGGTTGCATGTCAAAAAAGTTTGATGTATAGTAAAAATATCTTAAGGTCGGACATATGAAAACAATATCAAGAAGGAATTTTTTGGGCGGTTCTGCGCTGTTCATCGGCTCTTCTCTTCTTTTTCCCTGGACAACAAAGGCCTTTTCAGCTAAAAATGACCAAATTAAAGATTATCCCTCCTACCTTGCCCTATCAAAAAAGGGAGAACTTGGCGAGCGAGTTGAAAAGCTGCTCTCTTATCACGAAAACTGCACGCTCTGTCCCAGAGACTGTCGTGTCAACCGTAAAGCAGGTCAAATTGGGAAATGCCAGGCAACCTCCAAGGTCAAAGTCTCAAGCGCCTTTGCCCATTTTGGAGAGGAAGCGCCTCTTGTGGGGAAAAAAGGGTCAGGCACAATCTTCTTTTCTAACTGCGGACTGAGATGTGTCTACTGCCAGAACTATCAAATCAGCCACGAAGGAGAAGGCGTTGAGATCTCGGACCAGCGACTGGCTGAGATGATGATCAAGGTCCAGGAATTGGGATGTCACAACATCAACCTGGTAACCCCCACTCACTACGTGCCCAATATTGTCAACGCCCTGCATAAAGCCATTCCCATGGGCCTGCGCCTCCCTTTGGTTTATAATACAGGCGGCTATGAGAAGCTGGAAATCCTCCAGCTCCTGGATGGCGTGATCGATATCTACCTCCCTGACTTGAAGTACATGGATCCTGCGCAGGCGACAAAATACTCTGACCAGGCTTACAACTATCCCCACTACGCCAAGATTGCGGTTAAAGAGATGTACAGGCAGGTTGGCGATTTGGTCGTCAACGAGAAGAGAATCGCAGTAAAGGGATTAATGCTCAGACACTTGGTGCTTCCCAACCGCATTGCCGGCACAGAGCAATTCTTAAAATTCGTTGCTGAAGAACTCTCCAAGACCACCCATCTCAACATCATGAGCCAATACCGCCCAGAACACAAAGCTTTCGACTATCCTGAAATTTCCCGGCGACTGAAGAAAAGCGAGTATGATGAAGCACTCAGTTGGGCAAGAAAGTACGGTTTGTCTCGTCTGGATAGATAAATAATAAACGGTCTTTTCAAAAAAGCTTCATCTTTCCGAGCGTTAGACGACAAATTTATTGATTTCATCGCTGATTTGCCTTAAATTTATTTTTTGAGATGAAGAATACTTTTTTGCGGATTGTCCTAATGAGGTTTTCAAGGATTGCTTTTATTTTCATCCTAGCTTTCTTTCTTCTGATTCCAAGCCTTCAGGCTGAAATCCATTACCCTTGGAGGGATATTTATATCGGCGCCTTAGAGGGAAGAGCCTGGTGTGGTCTTGTTCTCGCCCCCAACAAAGAGAGTTTGTTCGCCTTTCGCCTCAGAATCGAGAAAGAGAATGAAATAGCTGATGGAGAAGATATCTTTTACCTTATCTCAGAGGTTGGCCCTCATTCTCCGGACGGCATGTATGCCAGACTCAAAGTCGACTTGAGCCTTCCTTTTAAATTGAAAAATCAAACGCCGATTCTCATCAAACCCTCTCCAAAAAAAGAGACCTTGGTCATGGAATGGTCCCGCCAGGACGAAAGGACAGTCCTCGGACGGATAAAGGTCCCTGAGGGATTTAACCTCCAGCTCTTCCACTATTTTCCGTGGAATTTTGAGGGCAATTACGCCTTTCTTGATGACGGGCAGGTCAAGGGAGAAAGCATAAGCTTTAAAAAATATCATTACCTGCTGTGGACCGAACCCAGAGGAGAAGTGAACACTCCATCACAAGGAGACGAACTGACACTTTCTTTTTCATCAGAAAAGGAAAATTTTATTTATTTTGTTGCCGCCGTCGGGGAGGTCGATTCAATATTAGGTGACTCCATTTACCGCTATAAAAACCGTAAAACGATCGAAAAGACCTTGAGAGACGAAGAAGAGAGATACGAAAAAAGCAGAGTGCGCACCAAAGGGCTTTATAAGAATGCCGCAGAGGCTATTACCAACAACCTCTTCTGGATGATCCTCTATCAGCCTGGAAACCACCATCTTTATTCCCCAGCCGGGCGGAGATGGATTTTTCCTGCGCCCGGCGGAGGCCTTGACCATTGGACAATCTTTGAATGGGATTCCTTTTTCAATGCCATAGAGGCCTCTGTGGAAAGCTCCAAGCATGCCAAGGATATCCTCAGAGCTGTGCTGGAAACCCAATATCCCAACGGAAATACGCCCAACTGGAGAGGCCGCTTCGGAGGCACCACAGACAGGTCACAGCCGCCGGTCGGATCGTATGCAGTCTTGAAAGTATTCCTCAAGCTCGGCGATATGGACATGCTGAAACACGCCTATCCGCACCTCCAGAAATGGCATATCTTCTGGAAGGATAAGAGGCCTAACGGTCAGGCCAGGCGAGATGGAAACGGCGACGGTCTTCTGGAGTGGGGTTCGGATACGGAACTCATCGCTCAAAACGTTCCTTCCTGGGAAGAAGGCGCTGAAGGAAAACAAAGGGCCATGTGGGAATCAGGTCAGGATGATTTGCCCAACTGGGAACACACCTACTATGATCCCTACACGCAGACATTGAACATGAACTGCGTGGACCTGAACAGCCTTTATGCCCTTGATGCCTGGTGCCTGGCCCAGATGGCCATTATTCTTAACAAAAGAGGCGATTATCAGAGTTACATGTCTGAGTACGAGACGATGAAAGAGTTGATCAACAACACTCTTTGGGACGAGAGTGAAGGATTCTATTTTGACCGCTATTGGGATGGAAGGTTTTCAAAAAGAAAAGCTGCCTCGAACTTCTACCCGCTCATTGCCCGGATTCCTGACCAAAAAAGGGCTTTGCGCATGCTGAAACACCTTCTCAATACCGAAGAATTCTGGGGAGATTATGTTATTCCGACCATTTCCCGCGATGACCCGGAGTTCAATAAACAACAGTACTGGAAAGGAACTGTCTGGCCTCCGCCCAACTATCTGGTTTATCAAGGCTTGAGAGCCTACCATTTTGACGAGGTCGCTTCTGAACTCGCCAAAAGAAGCGCAAATTTATTCCTCCGTGCCTGGGAAAATTATCAGCTCTGCCCAGAAAACTTTGATTCACGAACAGGGGAAGCCGGGGGACAAAGATACCAGAGCTGGGGTCCCCTTTTCGCTCTGATAGCTGTGGAAGAATATCTGGATTTTGCTCCATGGGAAGGGTTCAGATTCGGGATGATATCTCCAGAAGATGACGGCAAGCTCTCCCGAATTGCCATCCAGGGCCGGCACTACGATATCGAGGTTTCTCCCTCCAGAATAAAATTGAAAGAAGAAGGAAGAGAGATTTTAAAGGCTAACGGCGGTGCAGTCTTCAGACAATTTCTTTATTCGGAGAACGTCGTTTCCTTTGAAATAAGGTCTCTCGAAGAAAGAGAGATAAATATCCAATTTCTGCTTAAAGGAAAATACAACCTTTTGATTGACGATGAGGCGGTAAAATTGTTTAAAGGAAATTCGGTTAAGTTCAAAGTGCCGAAAGGCGAGCACTCGGTGATGATTCTGCTTCTGGAAAAATTGGATTAGTTTCAACCATTCCTTATGTGTTCCACTTTTTTTTCTCTAAATAAGCTTTTTTCAAAGTGTCCCCTCGGACTCCCTGTCTCAACGCCTCAAGGGCCAGCACCTCCTCAGGCGGGACGTTGCCCAGGTTCACGTTGCAGCCAAACCGCATGATCAACTCCTGCTGCTGGCTTTTGAGCGGCGCTTCCCAGATCAGACAATCGATGTCATCGACGCCAGCGCAGATATTTCGAACTTCCTCGAGTCGAGTTTTTCCTTCCATATCAAAAATTCCAACGCCCTTTCCTGCTTCGCGGGCTTCGATGATGACCTTGAAAGCTCCGTTTTCCAGGTCATCCTTTATCAACCGATGAACAAGAGAACCGGGCAGGACTTCCGTGGGGTCTTTCTTGCCGACTTCCGTTATGACTTTAAAACCTTTATCCAGTGACTTTTTGATAACATCCGTCCGGGTTTTGCGGTCCATGTCAATCGTGCCGTCAGAGACTTCAATCGCCGAAAAACCCAGCTCTTCGGCCCTTTTCAAATACTTCTCCAGGGCATTCTGCCAGACCGCAACCTCGAGAAAGGTCCCGCCTGGCATGACATCCATATGGGAAGCGGTGATCGTCTCATTCTTTTTTTTCAGAATTTCCCTATCATAAAAGGCAGACGTCCCAAAGGTTAGCTTGATGATATCGATATAATCCCCGGCAACCTCAATCAAATCTTCAAGCTGGCGAAGCCCGATGCCTTTATCGATGACCATGGTCAGGCCTTTTTTTCTGGGCTTCTTCGTTCTTCCCTGGGCCGGCATCTGAATAACGCCTTTCCATGCTTCGCTCATTTTATTCTCCCTTTCATCCCAAGAGGTCTCCCCAGCAGTCATGAGGATTGGAGAGGATAGAAACGATTTTGACGATGGATTTGTGCCCGATAAGCTGGTTCACACATTTCAGCCGCTTCGAAGCCATCGCCATCTCATCAAGCCCTAAGACAGGAAGTGTGTCATAAAGGACGACGGTTTCCGTCAATTTCTGGGAGATATTGTCAAAAAGAGCTTTCGCAGCTTTTCTTTTGTCCTCGATGAGATTGAGGGTGAAGCCTCTCCATCCCTCCTCAATATGAGGAAAAATAATGCAGACCTCTCTCGGGGTTATTTCTTCAAAGTCCGTTTTGCAGGAAGAGAGATCAAGGGCGATTTTCCTCTGCCAGGCATCACCAGACTTATGACCTCCGATTTCGGGAAGGAACTGAGGAAAATTGTAGATCAGAGTCCCGAGCCTCACGTTATCCACAAGAGATCCCATAAACCATACAGGTCCATCTTTATCCAGTCTGAAATGCACAGTTTCGGTCGAGTAGAGCTTGAGGCCTTTGGTCAGCCCGCTGAGAAGATAGACAGTCTTTCCGCTTCCTGCGCCCCCGATGACAATATATATTAAGTCTTTTTTTTCACTGTAAAGCGCGCAAGCATGAAAACTGTAAATGTTGTGCTTTTTCTCGAGCAAATAGAGGGTGTAGCGGTAAAGGAATCCCTGGTTTCCCCATAAGGAAAATCTGAGGTCAGAAGCCTCTCTGGCAAGCCGGAGAAAGGGCCCGCAGAATCTGAATTTCTGTCCAGAAATATCACACACGGGCTCTTCCGGCGAGTCTTCAATCATAACGTATCCATCAAGGTCATCGGCATAAGGGATGCGCTTGACATCCTTGAAATCAGTCAGAAGGGATTTCACCTCAATCTTGAACGGCAGAGAGGGCATAAGGTCTTCTCTGTTTGATTCAACGCCGACCGTTGCTTTAAGTATTTTTAATCCTGTCGTGGGCACAGCCTTCTTCCTCGCTTGGCGAGATTTCAATATGATACACGATAAATCCGGGCCGGACAACAACGGAATGAGGGTCACGTCTTTGGCGATGGGAAAGGATGTTATGAATCTGAAAGCCCGGTCAACGCATTCTATGTGTTTCGCTTTATTTTTTTAATTCTCTCTCGAATCTTGAGGCGGCTTTCTTGCCGTTCGCCGCAGCCACCAGCCCTGGATCAAAGGCCAGAGCTGTGTTGAAATGGTCCAAAGCTCTCTGGAGATCCCTTTTATTCTTGGTCCGGATATAGAGGGTCAGATACAAGGAGCCGATATTGCTCCAGGCGACAGCGAAATTGTTGTCGAGCTCGATGGCCCTCTTGTAGCTTTTCAGGGCTGAATCAAAGTCACCGCTTTTCTGATAGGCCACGCCCAAATAATTATGATATTCAGGGTTCCGGGCGTTCTTTTGGATGCATTTCTGCAAAAGCTCGATGGCTTCCCCTTTTTTGTCAGCTGCAACAAGCATGATGCCCAATCTTGACATCAGGCCGAGGCTTTTGGGATTATTCTTCAAGCCCAAGCGAAGAACGTCGACTGTGTTCTGGACCTGACCCAAGACATAATAGATGCTGGCCAGGTCATTATAGGCAAGGACAAAATCAGGCCTCGCTGTTATAATCTCTTTGAGGTCGCTGATGGCCTCTTCGGTATTTCCTTTGTTGTATTTCTTGAGAGCGTTGTACATCTTATTTTGAAAAGGCTTGAGAACTTTAAGGTCAAAGTCTTCGGTAAAATTTTTTATCTTGGGCGCGGTCCCTTCTGAAATATATCCGAGACTCCTGAGCTTATTCATTTCATCCATATCAATCTTTTCAAACCTTTGGCTGCTCTCTTTTGCCTTTAATTTTTTGACAAGGCCATTGAGCTCTTTTTCCAGAATTTTAACATCCATATCCTTGGCAAGATTGACATCCTCGTCGAAATCATTCTTGATATCATAGACCTCTTTGATCGGCTGGTCGATGAACTTGATGTTGTCCTTGATAAACCCTGTCAAGGGCGCCCATCCTCTGTTGAGATAGGGCGTGAGGGACTCAAAATAAATCCTGCTTTTTTCTCTCTTTTCGCCTTTGATGATCGGAACCAAGGATTCTCCTTGCAGATGGGAAGGAATTTCATGATGAAGCAAGCTGCAGATAGTCGGAAAGATGTCAACGTGGCACACGTTTTCATCGACTGTTCTGTGTTTTTCTCCGGGGACATAAATGATCAGCGGAATGCGGATGGTGTTGTTGTAGGCGAAGTAGGAATGCGACCATTCTCCTTTCTCGCCAAGAGCTTCTCCATGGTCGCCAGTGAGAACGACGAGAGTTTTTTCCAAAATGTCGTTTCTTCTCAGGAAATCGAAAAGAATGCCGAGTTGAGAATCGACATAGGCCACTTCACCGGAATAGGGGTCCTGGCTGAATTCTTCATCGTAGGGTGGGGGCGGCGCATAGGGCTCATGAGGGTCAAAAAGATGAATCCAGGCAAACCATTTCTGGTCCTGAGCAGAAATCCATTCGATGGCGGGTGCGATGACTTCCTCGGCAGGCCGTTCGGCGAAATAAATTGCGAGGACATTTTGGACCCCTATGTTGTCGTCATAAAGACCGAATCCCTGGCCGAGGCCGAACCGCGAGTCCAGAGGAAAAGCTCCGATAAAGGCTGCGGTTTTATAGCTTTTGTCTTTCAGATGCTCAGCCAGGGTCAAGAACCTGTCTTCCACAACAAATCCGGGATTATCGCTTATTCCGTGAAAAGGAGGTGTCAAACCAGTCAGAATGTTGACATGCGAGGGAAGCGTGACCGGATTATGGGCAAAAGCCCAAGTGAATACCCAGGAGTGAGCTGCCAGTTTGTCGATGTTGGGCGTCTTGACATATCGGTCACAATACACACCAACGCGGTCGTACCTTAAAGTGTCTATGGTGATCAGGAGGACATTCCAGTCTCTTTTTTCTGCTTTCAGAGGAAAGCTCAAGAACAGGATAAGTGTCAGAGCAAGGCAGACTTTATAGATTTTCATGAGCTTCATATCTCCCTTGATTTTTTCCTCATCAAGAAATCCGCATAATTCAAGTTCATTGGAAATTTAGACGCAGGAAACGAGAAAATCTTCCCTATTTCTGCTTCCAGGCCGTGTGGATAGCGCAGACGCCGAAAAGAAAAGCCCGATACGTGGCCCGGCCAAATCCTGCCCTGCGCAGAATCGAACAAAACTCGTCGGGCGGGAAGAATCGGGGAATGGTGTAAGCCAGATAGCTGTATCCGGCTCGGGAACCCGAGAGAAACGTCCCCACTCTCTTCACGGCCAGGCTGATGTAAAGGCGGAAAAGCCTGCGCATGATTCTGGAGGAAGGCTGGCTTGTCTCAAGGTTTAAAAAACATCCTCCGGGCTTGAGAAGGCGATGGAATTCCTTGAGATGGTCTGTCAAAACTTCCAGGTTGGGAGCGATGTTTCGGGTGGCAAAAGAGATGGTGATGAGGTCGAACGTTCGATCAGGAAACGGCAAACGCCCTGCATCAGCCTGGATAAAAAGGATGTTTGGCATGTTTCGCTTCATGGCTTGAACCATCATCGGACGGCAGAAGTCCACGGAGACGACTCTCACGCCTTCGTTTGCCAATCGCGAAAGATAGAGAGCCATTTCCCCCGTGCCGCTGCAAATATCGAGCCAGAGAGACCCGCCTGCCCTGGCTGCCAGACGGGCAGCCTTTTTTCTCCAGCGCATATCGAGCCCAAGTGTCAGGACGTGATTCACCAGTTCATACGTTTCTGCCACTTCAGAAAAAATTTTTTGAACGCCTTTTCTCATAGACTTTGCGCTTTTTTCATTGGCCAGGGATTTCATAAAAAATATATCTTATACTGGATAAAGAAAAAATACATCCTGCGTTTTTAGCCTATTGGAGTTCATCTCAAAATTCATCCCAAATTTTTATGATAAAAGATTGCTCTCTGAATATACAAAGATTTTGGGAGATAGCCGCAGCGACCATTGAGGATTTAGCCTTCGGAGTTC
>CAZJYC010000032.1:0-27049 GCA_964550165.1 uncultured Eubacteriales bacterium | reverse complement strand
AACCGAACCGGGCAGACAATCCGTCCTTTTCTGGCATGAGCCGTGAACTCAAAATATCCTTGAATAGGCTGACCCTGCATGTCGAGAATGGCATCATCAGTTCCTGAGCTAATCGTCAGATCAAAGTCTTCGCCTTTCGGAAAAGAGACCTCAGCCTCTCCGGTTCCGCAGCTGAATTCCCCCTCATACTCGATGGTCAGACCGTAAGCTTCGACTTTGCCTGTGCCGCTGCTCACATCAAAATTTCCCTTGCAGTTCTCAATCCTTACCTTGCCTGTGCCGCTTTTCAGGTCAAACTCGCCTTCTGAGTTACTGACATCAACATTTCCTGTTCCCGAGCTGACCTCAAGCTTTCCTTGGGCACCGCTTATCTCGACTTCGCCTGTCCCGGTTTTGCCATCGATTTTTAGTTTTAAACCGCTGATCATCAAATCCCCAATGCCAGACCTGAAATCGATTTCTGTATTGTCGGGCACAGCGATCGTCCAATTGGAATATCCCTTGGGATTATTTCCGTGAAATTTTTCATGTAAATAGAGATACCGCGCTTTCTCTTCAAATTTCGGCTCGAAGATGTCACCATTTTGGTAAGAATAGACCACACGGACATGAATCTTAGCATCGCTGCTCTTTTCGATGCGGCAATCGCCCAGGGCAAATTTGATCCTGACTTCATCTTTTTTGTCAAACGTCTTTTGAATTTCCTTCTCAGGATCAGCAAAGAGAGAGACAGAAAGAACTAACACGATAAACAAAATTACCAGAATCAAAATTTTTGTTATTCTCATTATTTTTTCCTCCTTTTTAAATTTGAAGTCCTTGCTCAATCCCAAACACAAGCAGGATGTGCATTCTTTTCCTGCCCGGATTGAGGCCTAAAATCCAAAACCGCATAGAGCTTAAAGAAATTGCTATTTCTTGAGGATTGCACTTCCTGTTCAATTCTCCTTTCAGTTTGATTTGACTCTCGTCAAACGGATTTTCCGTTCTTTTAAGAGTCAGGGCACTTAATTTAATATTTGATGGTTTAAATGTCGCCCGAAATTAAAATATCGAACCTCGTCAATGTACGAAGTTATAATTTCGAACGGCTCTTTCGGCTTCACGGGTAACGAATTGATACAAACAAAGCAGACCTTTCTCTTCCATGCAGGTCTCTGAATTGAAAAGACAGTCTTGAAAAGAAGGTGAGAGGCTTATCGGGAGTGCCTCTTTCTGTATTCAGAGGGGGTCATTCCTGTGAATTTTTTAAAGGCTGTGTTGAACACTGATTTTGAGTAGAATCCTGCGCTGAGAAGAATGTCCAGGATTGTGCTCGCTCTTTGTCCCTCATCAGCCAACTTCTGCTTTGCCTCTTCAATCCTGTAGCGGTTGATGAAATCATTGTAACTCAGGCCAAACCGCTCGTTGATGATCCGGGAGAGGTGGTTATAATGAATCCTGAGCCTCTGACTGAGGTCTCTCAGAGTCAGATCCGGGTCTAAGAAAAGTTTTTCCTCTTCCATCAAACGGAGGAGTTTCGGCACTACCTCCTCAACTATCTCCGGATGAAGAGCGGACGTTCTGTACTTCTCCAGCCGTTTTCTGGATTTCTTTTGATAATGGAGAAATACCGCGCTGGCGCTGATGAACAGGGCGGCCAGAAATAAAATCACGTAAAAAACGGGCTTGCTGTAAATTGCAGAGAGAATCTCAAACTCAAAGGCTGCATCCTGTTCACTCCACAGGCCATCGTTATTGACCGCCTTGACCAAAAAGCTGTACCTTCCTGGACCAAGGCCGGGGTAGGAGGCAGCGTGTTTGTCGCCAGGGTGTATATCGATAAAATCAGCGTCATACCCTTCAAGTTTATACCTGAAGCGAATCTTGTCCGGAGCAGAAAAATCCAAGGCTGTGAAATGAAATTCAATCATCCTGACCTTAGGGGAGAGAGCAACCTTCTCTTCACCCACAATCGAGCGATGATCGGCAAACACGTCTTCGATGACCACCTCTGGGGGTTGGTTCTTCATCGCCATATTTTCCGTATCGAATAGAGCGAGCCCCTTCACGGTTGGGAAGTAGAGTCTGCCGGACCTTGTTTTCCAGGATGAAGGCTGGCCGAATCCGACGCATTGCCGGCTTGCCATGCCGTCAGCTTCATCATAATAGGTCGAATGAACAGAACGTATCCTTTGCTCGCAGAAATCGTTTAGCTCTTTCCGGCCTACTTTGAACACACCTCGGGAGGTGCTCATCCACAGGTATCCTTTATTGTCTTCAGTTAAGCTGAAAATATAGTTGTCAACCAGTCCTTCATTCGTCGTCAAAAGGGTCATCTTTCCGTCGAACCAGCGACCCAGGCCGCTCCCGTTTGTCCCAATCCAGAGAATGCCTTCCCTGTCTTCATGAAGGGAAATGACATCGGGCTTTGAGCTTCCACTTTCGTCGCCGACCAGCTCGAATGACTGGCCCGAGAACTTGTAAAGTCCTTGCCTTGTCCCGACATACAGGATGCGTTCACGGCTTTCTAAAAAGACACGAATATGCTGGTTTACAAGACCGGTACTGCTGTCGCTCATACGGATGCGTCCGCCAGCGAACCTAGCGATCCCGCTTTCTGTTCCGATCCACAGCGTTCCTGCTCTGTCTTGAAGAATAGCCGTGACGTTATCGGAAGGAAGGCCGTTTTCTGTTGTCAATAAAGTTATTTTGCCCTTCCTCAGGATGTTTATGCCGCTTCCTTCTGTTCCTATCCACAACCCGCCTCTGTTGTCTTCGAAGAGCACCCTTATCCTGTTGCTGGATAAGCCGTCTTTTTTATCGATGATTTCGACTGGTCTGTCATCTCTCATTTTGCACAGGCCGCTGTTTCTCGTTCCGATCCAGAAAGAGCCTTCATCGTCCTCCAAAACAGCGTGAACAGTGTTCTCGGGAAGCCCGTCCTTTCTGGCAATGGTATGAATCCTGGCCTCCTTCAACTCGACTAGGCCGCTTGTGTCGGTTCCAACCCAGAGGTTCTCGTCCCGGTCTTCGAAAAAGCTGTGGATGAAATCGTCAGGGAAACCATCCTTTGAAGATAATCCTCCCCTCGACCGCCCGGTCATTCGTTTCAGGCCGTCAGCCATTGTGCCAATCCACAGGGCGCCCTGCTTATCCTCGAGGATTGCCGTCACAGGAGTATACATGGTTCCAGGGACAGAATAGACGGTCCCCTTCTCTCTATCTAAAGAATAGAGTCCCTCCAGGGTTCCTATCCAGATATTGTCCATCCGGCTTGCCGATAAGGAGAGCACTGCCATATTCAAGAGCCCGTCTTTGTAATCGTAGACACGCATCACGTCGTCCTTGAAGCACGCTAAACCACCTCTCATCGTTCCTACCCAGAGATTGCCCCAGTAATCAACAACTAAGGCAGTGATAATGTTGTCGTAAAGGCCGTCTTTGGTTGTATAGAGATCAAATCCGTTAGCGCTTAAGCGGTTGAGTCCATACTCAGTGCCAATCCAGAGGTTGTTCTGCAAATCGCTGGTTATGGCTCTGACATGATTGTTGGCTAATCCGTCCTGAGTGGTGTAGTTTCTCCACGCCCCATTTTTAAATGAGCACAGCCCGCCGCCATCAGTTCCTACCCAGAGGACATTGTTTTTATCCTCATGCAAGGCAAGGATGCTGTCATTCTTCAAGGCAGGTGTGTTCCATCTTGAGAAAATTTTGAACCGGATGCCGTCAAAACGGACAAGGCCGGCTGGCGTTCCGATCCAGATGTAACCTTCGTGAGTTTGAATGAGGCTGTTGACCGTATTCTGCGGCAGGCCTGATTCAGAGGTCCACGTCTTGATGAGATATTCATTCAGCCGTTTTGCCGGGTTCAAGGCCAAGGCATCGGACGATAAAAAAAGGATTGGAAAGCAAAAGATAAAGAGGGAAATGATTGTTTCAGTCGATAAGGACTTCTTCAAAGGCCAATCTCATCCTCTCTCATTGTCTCATTTCATACGATTGCACAGGGAAAACATAAAGTCAACAATGCCCGAGCGCAGGAATATCTCCTTGAGTCTTGTTTTATAATCTCTCTGGATGATTGATTAGAGAATCGGGTCAAAGCCTCCCTCAGCCAGCCGAGGCGAACACCAAATTCCATATTCCTGGATCTCCCTGAATCAAACCAAAGGCGCGCAGAACGGAAGATGACCGTTGGATCATTTCAACAGTCTGGCGGCTTGGGATTTGATCAGCTCCCAGGCCTCACGGACGTGACGCTCTTCGGTTGTCCTCGCGCCAATAGCCAGGCGCAACACATATTTCCCCTTCAAGCTGGTGTGGGTCAGAAAGACTTTTCCAGTTTCATTCAGACTTTCCATGAGCTGTTTGTTCAAATCCGCGAGAGCCTCTTCATCCCGGCCGTCGTTCAGGCGAAAGCAGACCAGGCTCAAATGAACAGGCGCCATCAGCTCAAAATCCTTGTGCTCTTCAACCCATCCTTTGAACATCTGGGCCAGGCGGATATGCTCTCTGATGATTCTCTGCAGCCCCTCCACTCCATAGGAGCGGACGACAAACCAGAGCTTCAGCGCCCGGAACCTTCTCCCCAACTGAATGCCCCAGTCGCGGAAATTCTTAACTTCTGCGTCTAATCCCGTCTTGAGGTATTCAGGATGAATCTCAAAGGTCTGAATCAAAGTCCCCGGGTCTTTGACAAAATAGGCTGAGCAATCGAAATTGGTCAGCATCCACTTGTGGGGGTTGAAGACAAAGGAGTCCGCATACTCGGCGCCTTCGAGCATCCATTTTTTCTCGGGCAGCATGGCGGCTGTTCCGGCAAAGGCGGCATCGACATGAAGCCAGAGGCGGTGGCGGTGGCAGATTTCACCAATAGGGAGCAGAGGGTCGACGGCGGTTGAGGAAGTTGTCCCCAGCGTGGCCACAACGCAGGCTGGCTGCAAACCATTTTTCTTATCGTTCTCTATGGCCTCTTCAAGCTTTGAAGGAATTAAAGCCAAAGACTCGTCGGTTGTGATGTAGCGCAGGTTCTCTTTTCCGTAGCCGGCGATCTTCACGCCTTTCTCGACGCTGGAATGAGCTTCTTCAGAGGCATAGACGATCAAAGGGCTCTTCAATCCTTTCTGATTAGACTCAAAGTTGGTCGCCTTTTCTCTGGCTGTGAGCAAAGCGACGAGCGTGGCTGTCGAGGCTGTATCCTGGATGACGCCGGCCATCCCCTCTGGCAGCCCGAGCATCTGGCGCAGCCATTCCAGAACAACCTCTTCCAGCTCGGCGGCAGCAGGGGAGGTCTGCCAAATCATGCACTGCGCCCCAAGACCTGCGGTCAGCAATTCGGCCAAAATAGAGGGAGGGCTGGAACTGGCCGGAAAATAGGCGAACCAGGAGGGATGCTGCCAGTGGGTGATGCCCGGGAGAATGATTTTTTGAAAATCGCGAAAAATCTTTTCCATGGGTTCACCCTGAACTGGAGGCTGGCCAGGAAGCTTCCTCCGAATGTCATTGGGCTTGACCTGAGAAAGGACAGGATATTTTTCGAGCTCACTCAAATAATCCGCCACCCAATCGATAAATTTATAGCCATACTCCTTGAATATCTCTTTATCCATGAGGACACTCCTTTAAAAATAAATGGCGGTATTCTTTATCCAATTTCCTTTATCAGTCATTGTAAAAGATAGCTTTTCATGAGTCAAAACGGTAAAAAAACTCATTATAACGAAAAAACTGCAAACAAGGTCTCATTATAGGCGAAATTCATGCCTCAGAGGCGGCTGGGTGGCCTTCGAAATTAGAAAAATACGGATTTAATAAAATTAGTGTTTCACACATAATTCTGATAAAATTGCATTATGAATGATTTGGATCCTCGGGAAAATAATGGCATTCTCGTCCTAAGAAACTCAGATGAAAAAAGGGAAATTGAATTTGAGTTAAACTTCTTATCATCTCTGAACCTGTCTCAACGATTCCTGTTAATGGAGACAAAAACCAGAGAACTAAAATCCAATCTAATAAAAAATGGACACCGAGAAACTCCTCAGATTATTAAAAGAAAATAAAGTCATTTTGCAAAAAGGATTACTTTTGATGAGGCATGGAAGAATAAGATTGCAGCAAAATATGGGGATACAGAAGTGTCTTTTCCATCTCTGGATGATATGATAAAGATGAAAAAGGCTTCTGGAAGGCCTATAGATTTAGAAGACCTAAAATATTTACAAGAAATCAAAAGGAGAAAATAAAGGATTCTTTAAAGAAACGGAAATGAAGTGCCCTAAATGTCATTTTGAAAATCCTGACAGCCAGCGGTTTTGCGGTTCGTGTGGAACTCAATTAGGTCCCACCGAAGAAATCTCCGCACCCACTGAGACTCTCGAAGCAGCCAAAGAGGAATTAACCACAGGCTCCACTTTCGCTGGGCGCTACCAGATTATTGAAGAACTGGGCAAAGGAGGAATGGGCAAAGTCTATAGGGCGGTCGATAAGAAGCTGAATGAAGAAATGGCCCTGAAACTCATCAAACCAGAAATTGCTTCGGATAAAAAGACCATAGGGCGATTCAGCAACGAACTGAAGCTGGCCCGGAAGATCAGTCACCGGAATGTGGGCCGGATGTATGAACTCATGGAGGAAGAGAGGACACATTTCATCACAATGGAGTATGTGCCAGGAGAGGATTTAAAGAGCTTCATCAGGAGAGCAGGGCCGCTAAGTGCAGGAAAGACAATTTTCATAGCCAAGCAGGTCTGCGATGGATTGGCAGAAGCTCATCATCTTGGGATTGTCCATCGGGATTTAAAGCCTCAGAACATCATGATCGATAAAGAGGGCAATGCCCGGATCATGGATTTTGGGATAGCTCGTTCTGTTATGGGTAAAGGGATAACAGGTGCTGGAGTGATGATCGGGACTCCTGAGTATATGTCTCCCGAGCAGGCGGAAGTAAAAGATGTCGACCAGCGTTCAGATATTTACTCGCTGGGAGTGATTCTCTATGAGATGGTGACCGGAAGAGTTCCTTTTGAAGGCGAGACTCCATTGGGAATTGCCATGAAGCACAAAAGCGAGATGCCGAAAGACCCAAAAGAACTCAATGCTCAGATCCCTGAATCTCTCAGCCGTGTGATACTTGCCTGTTTGGAGAAAAATAAAGATAAAAGGTATCAAAGTGCGAGCGAAGTCCGTTCTGAGTTAGAGAACATAGAGAAAGGGATTCCTACCACAGAGAGGGTTGTGCCCAAACGAAAGCCCATCACCTCAAAGGAGATAACAGTCACCTTTGGCTTGAAGAAGCTCTTCATTCCTGCTTTGGTAGTTGGCGCCATCGCTGTGTTAGCAATAATTATCTGGCAGCTTCTCCCTCAAAAGGAACCTGCTCCTGCAACACCAGAGATGCCCTCAATCGCTGTGCTTCCTTTGGTAGACTTAAGCCCTCAAAAAGATCAAGGATACTTCTGTGATGGCATGACCGAAGCCATCATCGAGAAACTCTCTCAAATCAGTGGGTTGAAAGTCAGTTCCAGGACTTCGGTGATGCGCTACAAGAATACAGATAAAGACATTAAAGAAATCAGTAAAGAGCTGGGTGTGGCAACGGTTCTTGAAGGAAGCGTTCAAAAAGAGGAGGACAACATCCGCATTCACGCTCAGCTGATCAATGTGGAGGATAATTTTCATGTCTGGTCTGACCATTATGATCGGAAGCTTACCAGTGTTTTTGCCATCCAGAGTGAAATTGCCCAGCAGATTGCCAGGGTTCTCAAAGCGAAACTTTCTCCAGAGGAGAAAGAGAGGCTTGCCAGAAAGCCAACCGAGAATCTCACAGCTTATGACTATTATCTCAAGGGGAGGGAGCATTACAACCGTTATCGAAAGCAGGACAACGAGAATGCGATTGAGCTTTTCAAGAAGGCGCTGGAACTGGATCCTGGTTTTGCCCTTGCCTATTCGGGCTTAGGTGATTCTTATGGTCAAAGGACAAACAGATTTGGCTATCCTCCTGAATGGCTCGATGAATCCATAAAAGCCAGCCAAAAAGCTATTTCCCTGGATCCCAAGCTCTCAGAAGGCTATAAGGCACTCGGGCTTGCTTATTATGTGAAGGGATGGTACCAAAAATCAATAGAAGCAAATCAAAAGGCAATTGAACTCAATCCAAACAACGCGCAAGCTGTGGGAAACCTCGCTACGTGCTATTCCCACAGGGGGCAATTTGATAAAGCGATGCCGTGGTTTAAAAAAGAATTAATCCTCGAACCTACGTTTCCCTATCCTTATGCCTTGATTGGAAATGTTTATCTTAGCTTAAATGACTACACCAAGGCAGAGCAGTGGTTGAATAAAGCTCTAGAACTCCAATCAGATTTTACTACGGCAAACAACGGATTGATTGACTGCTATTTGGCCCAAGGGAAATATAAACAAGCTGTTGAGCACAGCCAGAAATATCTCTCCTTGGTCCCCAATTACCTATCGGGGCTCAATAGAGCGGGTTTAGCTGAGCTGCTCTCAGGAAATTATGAGCAGGCGGAACAGTATTATCAAAAATCGATTGAGATTCGACCGACAGAAACGAATTTGACTTACCTGGGATATATCTATTGGAAAAGGGAACGACAGAATGAAGCACGAAAGTTGCTCAACCAGAGTCTCTTTCTCTGTCAGAAGGAGCTGGAGCAAGGAAATGAATATTGGTTGATCCCCTACAATATTGCTGCCATCAACGCCATTCAGGGTAACAAGGAAGAAGCCTCCAGATGGCTGCAAAAGGCAATCGATGCTGGTTGGAGGGACTTTCGATTAGGAATGAGAGATCCCTTATTGGAAAATCTTCATGGAGATGAGAAGTTCAAACAGATGATGGCTGAGGTGAAAGCTATAGTTGATGAAATGCGCAAGCGGATTGAAGAGAGCGAACAGTAAAGCCCAGATCCGTCACAGATTCCTCTTTATTTTTCATCCAAAAAAACATCATTCAATGACAGCTCCCGTATTCAGAGAGAAAACTGTTGAAGTAAAGAAAAAGGACACAGTAGAGCAAAAAGCGCTCCGGGATCAACTCTATAACGTCCGATTTTTTTGCTTCAGTAGGATTGAATTTCAGGAACAACAATGCCGGCAATGTTTTTCTGCTTGAGCATGTTGTTGAACTCGGGGAGGTCTTTGGCCAGAATCTCCTCATACAGGGCTTTCTGCTCGGCCAGACGTTCCCTCAGCACAGCGTGCACCTCAAGCTGCTGCTTGTTGGGAGCAAAGTCCACGTTCTTGGATACATCTTCAGCCAGCACAGAAAGCTTGCTGTAGAGTTTATGCGGATACCGGAAGGACTTGGTGTCCCCTTCTGCGATTATATGCTGGAAGAGCTCATCCTCCACCGACCGGATTTTTTTATCAAACTCGTCTGCAGCTTTCAGCAACTCTGCGGCATTTCCGCTTGCCTTCAGAACATCCCTGAAATCATACAACTGCTTCCGTATCCATTCGGTCTGGCTGATCATATCCGAGACAGTGTTGAGGTCTTCCCGGATTTCTTTCTGGAGCCTGACCTGGGCTTCGATATCCTCGACGCTTCCTTCTGAACGGGGGTCTTTTTTGACCACAAGCTTTTCCGTATAGACTTTCCCGCCAACGCTGAGCTTCACTGTATACTCTCCAGGTGCGACCAGGAATCCTCTAAATCCGCCGCTCGTTCCCCAGCTCAGGATGGGATACCAGCCTTCCCGCGTCCAGGTTGTCACGAACCTCTTCTCCTCGACCACTGTCGGATTTCCCGGAGGTTTGGTCCTGAGCCTGGCTCCTCTTGCCCCGGGGTGCCTCAGGCTCCACATGACCCGGTTGATGCCTGCATTCCCTGTTCCCCGAAGCGTGTCGACCACCTGGCCTTCGCCATCCAGTATTGTGATCTGCACCGGATCTCTCACGGTTGATCTAAGATAGTAATTGATATTGGCATGAGGAAAGACGCTGGGCCCACCGGCAATGCTGTGCAGCCTGTAGGCATCTCGCGGTTTGAAGAGGTGAATGTCTGATTTGAGGACCTTGTCTGAAAGCTGCTGCAGGGGAGTGATATCATCCATTATCCAGAAGCCGCGGCCGTAGGTGCCGACCACCAGGTCGCTGAAATGCTCCTGAACCACCATGTGATGGACCGGCGCATGGGGAAGATTGTTCTGAAGCGGAAGCCAGCTCGCTCCGTCATTGAACGAAACATAGATGGCATTCTCCGTTCCCAGGTAGAGCAGCCCCTTCCTCACCGGGTCTTCATGGATCCAGTGGCAATAGCTGAACACACTCCTGGGGATATCCGCGCTGATGGACTTCCAGCTCTTGCCGTAGTTGGTGGTCTTGTAGACGAACGGGTCGCGGTTGTTCATCTGGTGGAAATCGACAGTGATGTAGGCCGTGCCGGCGTCGTAGCGCGAAGGCTCGATGTTGCTGATTGTCCCCCAGGCCGGAAGGTTGGGGATATTCCTGGTGACATTGGTCCAGGTCTTGCCGTCGTCCCGCGTCACATGCACCAGCCCGTCGTTCGTTCCGGCCCAGATGCAGCCTTCTTCCTTTGGCGACTCGGCAATGGCAAAAACCACGCATCCGTACTCGACAGCCAGGTTGTCCCTGGTCAACCCTCCTGAGGGCCCCATCTTGCTCGGATCATTGGTGCTCAGATCAGGACTGATGATAGTCCAGCTCCGTCCTTTGTCAGTGGTCATGTGCACATACTGGCTTCCCACATAGACTTTGTTATGGTCATGCGGCGAAATGTGGATGGGGAAGGTCCAGTTGAAGCGATACTTGACAATGCTCGCATGGGAGCCGTAGATGGATTCCGGGCAGACATGGACGGTGTTGATATGCCCTGTCCGGTAGTCAGCCCGCTCCAGCATGGCGTTGTAGCTTCCTCCCCAGACGATGTTGGGATCAACGGGGTCTGGAATGATGAAGCCGCACTCTCCTCCGGCTGTTGTCTGCCATTGAGATTCGCCGCGGCCAAACCGGGCGAAGCCACCCGTGCTGGGACCTTTATAGGCTGGACCGTCCTGCATGCCGCCGTAGACATAGTACGGAATCTGGTTATCCACATAGACATGATACATCTGGGCAATGGGCAGGACTATTCTCTGCCAGGTTTCGCCTCGATTCCGGGTGATGATGACCCCGCCGTCATTGCTGATCATGAACCGGTTCGGGTCTTTGGGGTCAGCCCACATATCGTGGCAGTCTCCGGCCCAGCGCACCGTCTCTGAAGTATAGCCTCCGTCCAATGTCCGGCTCTGGCTGTTGGCGGCAAAATAGACTTCGTTCTCATCCCCTGGATTGACCATGACTCTGGAGGCATAATGCGGCCTTTCGTTCAGGATGCGGTTGTAGCTCACAAGCCGCCAGTTCTCGCCGCCGTCGCTCGAGCGCCAGAGGACTCCGCGGTTCGGATGTCCGGTCTCGATCAAGGCGTAGACGACATCGGGATTGCTCTGGGCAATGGCGATGCCAACTTTCCCTATCGGCGGATCGGGAAGCCCGTGACCGGTGAGGCGTTTCCAAGTCACTCCGCCGTCTGTGGATTTCCAGATTCCGCCGTTCGGTCCTCCGCTCTCTCTTCCATAGGTCCTGATGATCAAGGGCCACATCCCGGCGAACAGAATCCTCGGGTTGCTGGGATTCATGGCGATCTCGAAACATCCGGTGTTCTCATCCACGAAGAGCACATGCTGCCAGGTTTCGCCGCCGTCAGTGGTGCGGAAAATGCCCCGCTCTTTCTGGGGACCATAGCAGTGCCCCAGAGCCGCCACCAAAACAATATCCGGGTCATTGGGGTGAATGACGACACGGCCGATCCGGCCGGTCATGTCCAGCCCCATGTGCTTCCATGTTCGGCCTGCGTCCGTGGACTTGTAGACGCCGTTTCCGATGGATATATTGCTACGGACAAAAGCTTCGCCGGTACCTGCCCAGAGGACACTGGGGTTGGACGGCGCAACAGCCAAGGCGCCGATGGACTGAGCCAGCTGGTCATCAAACACCGGGAACCAGATATTGCCGGCATCGATAGACTTCCAGATCCCCCCGGATGCAGCACCGACGTAATAGACCATCGGGTCACCGGGCACCCCGACCACGGCTGAAGTCCGGTTTCCCGGGGGTCCGATATAGCGGTAGCGGAGCTGGCTGTAGATATCAGGATTGATGTCCTGGGTAAAACTCTGCGTCAATCCTATGACGAGAAAAATGGATAAAGCGGCCACGGACCAGAAACCGGCCATCCCTTTGCTCCTCATTTTTAGGTTTGTCATCAAGTTCCTCCTTTGGCCCGAAGAATAGGGCCTTGAATTAAATTGAAAAACAAAAACCTGACCATTCCTGAAAATGGCTTTGGACTGATTTTTAACGGTTTGGGCTAAGCAAATACAAAAACAGCAATTACAATTATATAAATGGCCACCAAAATAATTTTAGCTATTTTTATAGATTTTGGGCTCAAGTGAGGCTTTGGCAGATCCACTATCACAAAGAAGATGCTCATGACTGCTCCCCAGGAAAATATCCATATCAACACAGGACTTCTATCTGAGATCCAGGAAAAAATCGCAAGCGCTATCCAGACAACTGTTAAAATTATGCTCACTATAAGATTGATCTTTCTCGCTTTCAAGGTCTCTTTATTCCCTAAGAGATTATCTCCCTCAAATCTTTTTTTCCCTAATCTTAACACATTAAGAAAAAAAAGAAATGATTTTCGGTTCTGGTGGCCGAGCGAGCCTTTTGGTGTCGATTTTCCCATCCAACCATCGTGGGGAAATATAAATCATGATAAAAAAGATGTCAACGACGGCTTGAGAGCGGGGGGATATCTCGTTGATGCCGCGTGGCCCCCATAAGCGCGTAGAACGGCTAAAAAAGTTCATTATAACGAAAAAACTGCAAAAAAGGCCTCATTTTAGGGGAAATTCGTGTCACAGAGCAGCCGAAAAGGCGAATTTTAAAGAATTAGAAAATATTTGTTGCATTTTAAAATTTTTTTGTGATATAATTTTAATGTTGATTTCAAGGGGGGATAAAAACTTAATAAATCAAAGGGCTTTTTCTGTACAAGACACTTATATTAGACATTTTTCTTAGTCAAATTTTAGATATTCTTTCCTTCCCCTCTCCAAAAACTTTTTGAAATCTGCTGAGAATCAAAAAAAATTAGCAACTCTTTTTGCCGCTCACTCGTATATATAAATGGAGAGAAAAGATGAGCAGGCTGAGAGAGCCGAACAAGAGAGCGCACCTCCTTTTTACCCCTCCTACTTTAAGGGAGTTTCAGATAAATCCCTTTACTTACTGATCCATCCCCTTTAGCAGGTTGTCCACTTTCCTACGGTGAAAGGGACAGCCTGTTCTCTTTAATTCTTCCAGTTAATCCTTCAATGAGATTGATTCAACCGTTTGAGGCGCTCGTGCTAGCGGAGAATGGTCAGCCTTAAATCACTGCCTAAAACGCACTTGATTCACCCTCTTTTGAATCGTGAATAACGAAGGGCAAAAAACATGTCTCAATTTTATTGGTTTGAGCATCAACGACAGAAAGAAATCTCTTGGTTATTTTGCTATTCTTTATGGATGCATCCCAAATTCCGTGATAAAAGATTGCTCCCTGAATATCCAAAGATTTTGGGAGATAGCCGCAGCGACCATTGAGGATTTAGCCTTCGGAGTTCGCTCTTCGAGGGAACCCGACGGAGTCGGGCGGCGAGTATGTCTGAGCGGAGCGAGTTACGCAGCCGCCGGGAAGAGCGAACGGAGAATGGCGTTAAAAATCCGAAGGGGAGCGAGGCTATTCCCAAAATCTCTTCGAATCACCGAATTTGGGATGCTTACATTCTTGATGATTAACTTGACAAGAGACAAAATGCTGAATTAAATTAAAGCAGACTTCTTTCTTTGACAATCGATATTCGGGTTTAAAGGAAAGGGAAGTCCGTGAGAAACGGACGCAGCCCCCGCTACTGTAATCGGGGACGAACCCAGAGCACGCCACTGTCCTCGCTGGAGAGGACGGGAAGGCCTGGAAGTAGGCCGATCCGAGAGCCAGGAGACCTCCTTTAAGCCTCAGGCCCATCTTCGGGAGGAAGGTAGGGTTGATTTTTTTTGCTTGGCTCCCCGGGAAGAAGCAAGGTCAAGCTTCTTTGCTCCGGGCACAAAGCGGGGGCAAAAAGGAGAAAAAATGTTGAAAAAAGCCCTTTGCTTTGTCCTCATCGCGACATTCCCGTCTCTCAGTCTTTTCTCGCAAGAATGCGAAGAAAAACAGAAGCCTGACCTCCAGCACGAGGTCGTTGTCACAGCGACTCGGCTTGAGACGCCGTCCAGAGAGGTGGCGAGTTCGGTCACAGTCATCACCAGAGAAGATTTTGAGCGAACCAGAAAAACCTCTGTTCTCGAAGCTCTGGAGGAGGTCTTGGGCGTCTTTATCCTCCAGAACGGCCCCAAAGGGAGCTCGGCCTCTGTTTTCCTCAGGGGAGCCAATTCTGAGCATACGCTGGTGATGGTAGACGGGATCGAACTGAATGATCCCATCTCCCCCTCCCGCTCTTTTGACCTTGCTCATCTAACTCTTGACGATATTGACCGCATCGAGGTTCTCCGCGGACCGCAGAGCACCCTCTACGGCTCAGACGCCCTGGGCGGGGTGATCAACATCATCACCCAGAAAGGACGAGGAACCCCTCAGCTTCATCTTTCAACTTATGGCGGCTCCTACAGAACTCTTTCCGCCAGCGCAGGAATGAGCGGCGGCTCGGATAAGATCAACTATTCCTTTGGGTTATCTCATCTTCAAACCCAGGGCTTCTCTGCGGCCAGCAAGCTCTACGAGAACGAAGAAAAAGATGGTTACCGGAATCTTTCCCTTTCCGGAAGACTGGGTTTTCAGCTTCTGGAAAACCTCGAGCTTGATTTCATCCTGAGAAGCTTGAAGACAGAAACAGAAATTGACAATTTTGGAGGCCGCTCTGGCGACGACCCGAACAACACTCAGAACTATGATGCGCTCTTCTTCAAAGGCCAGGTTCGGGGGCTTTTTCTCAAAAACCGCTGGGAACAGAAGCTCAGTGCGTCTCTTGTCGATTACGACCGCCGCCACGAAAACCTGACCGACGAAGCCCACCCTTTTGAGTCAGAAAAGGGCTTCTTCAAATCCAGGCTGTTCAGCGTGGACTGGCAGAACAACTTTTTCCTTCACGAGACGAACACTCTGACGTTCGGCATGGATTATCAGCAGGAAGAGGGAAAGTCGGAATACCTGTTTGAGGGCGCCTGGGGCTCCTCCCCGAGCTTTTTTCCGCGGAGGCAGGCCCGAACAACAGGATTTTTTCTCCAGGACCAGCTCAGAGTCGCCGGCCGATTTTTCGCCACCGCAGGAGCCCGACTCGACAGCCACAGCCAGTTTGGCTCAGCGCTGACTTTTCGTCTCGGCCCGGCCTATTTCATCGAAAAAACACAAACAAAACTCAAGGCGACCTTCGGAACAGGCTTTAAATCTCCTTCTTTGTACCAGCTCTATGCTCCCCGAACGCAATGGGGGTGGGGGCCAATTGGAAACAGAGCTTTAAAGCCAGAGAGGTCTGTGGCCCTGGATTTTGGCTTCGAGCAGAGCTTTTGGCAAGGAAGAATTTTTTTGGGTTGGACTTATTTTCTCAATGAATTTAAAGACCTTATCAATTTTGATTGGATCAAAGGATTCGTGAATATCGGAAAGGCAGAATCCAAAGGCTGGGAATTTTTTATTCAGGCCCGTCCCTATCGCAGTCTTTTTCTCAACCTGAATTACACCCGCACCGATGCGAAGAATAAAGTCACGGGCGAGGCTCTCCTGAGAAGGCCAAAAGAAAAATATTCGGCAGGCCTCAACTACAGCTTCAAAGAAAGACTCGACTTCAACATCTCCTTGCTGTATGTCGGACAAAGAAAAGATTTCTTATATCCCGGGCCGGTCACGCTTCCTGCTTACACCCTTGTTAATGCTTCAATATCCTTCCAGTTTTCCCCTAACATTCAGGTCTTCTGCCGCTTGGACAATATCTCCAACGAGACATATGAAGTCGTTAAAGGCTACGGGACGCCGGGGTTTTCCGCCTACGCAGGAGTGAACCTTCTCTTTTAGGCTTGGCAGGAGCGCTCAAAATTCTTGAACCATAACATTTTCTACCGTCAAGAAAAAATGTTTGGAAGCATCTTTTTGCCCATGATGAGAAAAGAGATTGGATAGAGTGAAGGAAGGGAGGCAGTGGTTTCTGCGCCTCCGAAACCATGGCGGCGGGGGAAAGGTCTTTGGCGAGGAGGGATGGAAACCGGCTCTGTTCAAGTTTGCTTTTATCATCATCTGCCTTCACGGGAAAAAGGTGCCTGCAAAGCTTTTTTAAAGAAGAATTGACTTTCATCTCTTTTTTCTTTTATAAATGAAGAAGTTTTGATGAGAAAGCCATATAAGTCCTTCAGCTTTATCTCTCTCTTCACCCTTTTAGTCTTAACTTTATTCATCAATTTCTTTCACACCGAAAAAAACATCCGTGACAATCATTTTTGCCCGGCCTGCCATTTTCAGAGCTCGACGCTGAGCACAGCCCAGATCAATTTCTACCATCCTCCTTTACTATCTTTTCTGGGAATAATGAAAACGTTCGAGTCCATCCATTACTGGCAAATATTTTTTGCCGACCTCAACTCGCGCTCCCCTCCTCAAACCTAATCTCTTATTTTCTCCGTCTCAGGATACTCTTCTTTTCAGTGCTTTGAACATTCTGAGGAGGTCAGATGATGAGAAAAAAAATGCAAATCCTGCTCATTACATTTTTATGCGCCTCTTGTTTGTGGGGACAGGCAGAAAACAAGAACGCTTTCACCCTCGAGCAATGCATTTCCCTTGCCCTTCAACAAAATCCTCTTATTCTCTCTTCCCGCGAACAATACAGGGCTTCTTTGGCCCGCATCAGCCAGGCCAAGGCATTTTCCCAACCCTCCATAGATTTCGACTCGGATTTGCAGCCCGGATTCATCAATTTCAAAGAATCCGCTGAATCCTACGTCGGAGGAAGCTGGAGTTTTGATTTTCCGGGAAAAAGGCTTCTCAGGGGAAAAATCGCTTCCAGGGAATCAGAGGAAATCGTGCAAGACATGGAGCTGTTGAAGCTCGATATCGTTTTCCAGGTTAAGCAAGCCTTCTACGGCCTTCTTCTTGCCCAGGAGAAACTCAAATATGCTGAACAGAATCTGGAGTTGACTCAGGATTTTCTCAAAAAGGCTGAGGTCAAGTATGAGGCTGGCGACGTGGCTCGGGTCGAAGTCCTCAGAGCCCGCATTGAGGCCGCAAAGGCGGGCAATGAGGTCAAGGCTGCGGCGAATGAGGTGAGGCTGGCAAAAGCTATGCTGAATTTTCTAACAGCCAGAAAAAAATATGCTCCTCTGGAAATCGCTGGACAATTGAAGAAAACCTCAGTCCCTCTCAACGCTGAGGAATTAATTCAAAGGGCGTTGGCTTTTCGCCCGGAAATTAAAAGAATAGACCTTTCCCTGGAAAAAGAGGGTCTCAAAAGGACCCAGGGCTATTTAAGCTATCTTCCTGACTTCGATCTGGGCGTCTCTAAGCACTGGATAGAGGGCGAGGGGACAACCTGGGATTTTACCCTTTCCTTTCCCATCCCCCTCTTTTTCTGGCAGCCCAAAAAAGGAGAAATTGCCGAGGCTCGAGCGAGTATTGAAGCCCTGAAAAGAGAAGCAGAGCACCTGAGAAACGCCATTAGCCTTGAAGTGGAAGAGGCGTGCACAAATGCCTTGACCGCCCAGAATCAGATTCAGCTTTTCGAGGAGGAAATGCTTGCCCAGGCAGAGGAAGTCTACAAGATGTTTCTTTTCAGCTTCCAGGAAGGAGAGATCGGCGGAATAGAGCTGATCGAAGCCCGTCGCACACTGATCGAAACCAGAAAATCTTACGCCGACGCCCTTTTCAATTATGATACGGCTTTGGCTGCTTTGGAGAAGTCTATCGGCCAGAGCCTTGAAGGAGAATCACGATGAGAAAAAAGTATATTCGCCTTTTTCTTGTCGCTTCATTGCTTTTTATAGGAACGTCCTGCAAAAAAGCGAGCATTCACGAAGAAACAGCGGACAGAGAGCTGGCACAAGAACAAACAGCTCCCTCCAAGGAGTTCCGTGGGACTCAGAGAAGAAGACAGCAGGCCCTGGGAAGGGATTATCCCCAGCAGGCCTTAGGAAGAAGAGCCCGCAGAGCATGGAGCACAGATGATGTCATTGAACTATCAAGAGAAGAAAAGGCGGCGATAGAAATCGAAACGGTGAAAGCTTCTCTCAGGCCTTTGCGATCTCAGCTGGCGGCCATGGGAAAAGTTCTGGCGCATCCCCTGAAAAAGGCAATCGTCAGCTATGCGTTTCCGGCGAGAATTTCCGAAATCCATGTCAACATAGGTGACTGGATTAAGCCAGCGCAGAAGCTCGTCACTCTCCAGAGCGAAGAGGTGGGCACGGCCAAGTCTGAATTCTACAAAGCCAAGGCCGACTATGAACTGGCGAAAGTCAATTTTGAAAGAGAGAAAAGACTCTATGACAGCGGCGTAGGAGCCAAAAAGAATCTTCTGGCCGCTGAAGCTGATTTGAAGATAGCCGAAGCCAGCCTGGACGCGGCCCATAAAAAACTCCACGTCCTGGGATTTACCGAGGAGCAAGTTAAAGAAATTTCTGAAACTCACCAGATAAACCCCATCATCACTCTCTTTGCTCCGATCGCCGGAAAAGTCACCTCCCATAACGCGGTCTTGGGAGCCATGGTGGACCAGGGGACAGAAATCATAACCATAATGGACCCGACTGTCCTCTGCATCGACGCGGAAATTTACGAAAAAGACATAGCCAAGACAAAAATCAATCAAGATGTGGAAATCTCTGTTCCCGCCTATCCCGGAGAGACTTTCATGGGAAAAATCTGTTATATCGGCGATGTTCTAAAAGAAGAGACGCGCACCATCACTGTCCGAACAGAGGTGGAAAACAGGAAATACAAGCTCAAGCCGGGGATGTTTGCGGACATGAAAATATTCCTGAACCGTCAGAGCGAAGCTCTGGCTTTGCCTGAAGAGGCTATTTTAGACGACAAAGATGAGAAGATTGTCTTTATTAAAAGAGGAGGAAAATATTACCCCCTCGTCGTAGAAACGGGAATCAGAGAAGGGAGCTTTGTGGAAATTCTTCGAGGAATCCAGGAGGGAGACGAAGTTGTCACCAAAGGAAACTACCAGCTCAAATCGAAGCTGTATGATGAGATTCTGAAGAAAGCCGGTGTGCACTAAACTCTCAATTGCGTTAGCTAATCCGAGCGCAACAAAAAAATTGTCATTACGAGGAGAAGTTCAAGCCGCGAGCGAAATGTGGCGGCAATCGACGTGGCACTCTCATGCGTGTCTTCGCGAGCGTAGCGAATCAATCACATACATTTTAAGAGGTTGCCACGCTCCTTTCAGTCGCTCGCAACGACAATGTAACGATATTAATTGCGTTTGTATTGGGCATGGAAAACTTAAGGCTCATTTACACAGGGAGAAATTAAGATGATCGATAAAATCATTGATTCTGCCTTAAAACATAGATTGCTGACAGTGCTTCTGGTCCTGCTTGTTTCCATATGGGGAGTCATTGTCTACATAAGGATACCCAAAGATATTTATCCTGACCTGAACGCGCCGCTGGTCAAGATCATCACGGAAAACGAAGGCATGGCTGCGGAAGATGTGGAAAGGCTTATCTCTTTCCCGCTCGAAAGCTTGCTCAACGGCGCTCCCCAGGTTACCCGCGTCAGGTCGGAGTCCACCACCGGGGATTCCGTGGTCACGGCGGAATTCGACTGGGGCACGGATATCTATCTTGCCCGTCAAATCGTATCTTCCAAGCTGGAGCTCATTGCCGGCCGGCTTCCTCTCGGAACAACCCATCCCATTTTAGGCCCGGTATCTTCCAGAATGGGTGAAATATTCGAGTTCGCTGTTGTCGGCGAGGACACAAGCCCGATGGAACTCCGCTCGATCGCGGACTGGACAATTCGTTACAGGCTCCAGGGTGTGTCCGGAGTCTCTTTTGTCATCAATTTGGGCGGTTTTATCAAACAGTTCCAGGTTTATCTCAAACCTCAGATGCTGAAAAATTACGATATCACCATCAACGAGGTCAAAGCAGCCATTGAAAAGAGCAATAGAAATTTTTCCGGCGGTATTATCATCAAAGGCTCCCAGGAGGTTTTGATAAAAGGGCTGGGAAGAATCGAAACTCTTGAACACATCAATAACACCGTTATCACTTCCCGCAACAATGTTCCTGTCTATGTCAAGGACGTGGCCGAGGTGAAAATCGGAGGCAAATTCCGGAGAGACGCAGCCAGCCATAACGCCAAAGAAGCGGTCTATGTCACGGTCGAAAAGCAGTACGGCGGAGACACTTTAGCCGCCATCAAAAACATCAAACAAGCGCTCGCTCAGATCGCAAGAGACCTCCCGGAAAAAATAGAAATCAAGCCGTTCTACGACCAGTCTATTCTGATCCTCAAATCCATAAATCATGTCGAGGTCTCCATCCTTGAAGGAGCCATCCTTATCATCTTAGTCATGATTTTTTTCATGTGGAACCTGAGAAGCTCATTGATCGCTTGCCTGACCATGCCTTTTTCCATTCTTGTCGCTCTGGTTCTCATGGATATTTTCGGAATAGGGCTGACCGTGATGTCCATCGGCGGCTTGGCCATTGGCATCGGCAAGATTGCCAACGGCTCGATCATCATGGTCGAAAACATCTACCGAGTGCTCAAAGAGAAAAGGGGGCGGGTATCCACTCTGGAACTGACATCCGAAGCAGCGCGGGACGTGGGAAAGTATCTCTTCTCGGCGAACGTGATCATCATCCTGGTTTTCTTGCCGTTGCTGACCCTGACAGGAATCGAGGGCGCCATGTTCCGGCCGACTGCCTTTGCTGTGGCTGCAGCCCTTTTCGGCTCTTTAATCCTGAATCTCACCCTGCAGCCTGTTCTGGCATCAACCTTTATGAAGGAAAAATATCTCAAGGAGCGAAAAAATCCTGTCCATACGTTTTTAACAGAAAAATACCACTTTGTCCTGAATAAATCTCTCCAGAACAAGAAAATCATTCTATCAGCCTTTCTGGTTTTAATCATCGGCGCCGGGATCTCCTACAATTTTTTAGGCAAAGAGTTTGTGCCCCCTCTTGACGAAGGCGCAATTATGGCCTCGACCGTCATGCTCCCTGAGACTTCGCTGGAAGAATCCATTAAAATGGGCACAAAAATAGAAAAGATATTTCTCTCTTTTCCAGAAGTCATCTCGGTTTCAAGGACGACCGGCACAGCCGAGGCTTCGGAACATCTCCACCCTGTCAACCACAGCCATTACTGTATCGAACTCCTTCCCCGGGAGAAAAGGAAAAGAGGTTTCAAAGAAATAACTCAGGCCATGAGAGAAGAGCTGGATAAACTGCCTGGAGTTGCCTATATCTTTGAACAGCCCATAGCCAACAAACTGGCTGAAATGCTGACCGGAACTGAAGGGCAACTTTCAGTAAAGCTTTTCGGCCCTGACCTGGACATTCTCAACGATAAAATCGAAGAGATAAGAAACGTCATGGCCGAGATTAGAGGTGTTGCCGACTTACAGATTGAGCAAACAACTGGCATTCCTCAGCTTGTCGTCAAGCTGAACAGAGAAAAGCTGGCCCGCTTTGGCATTCCAGTCGGAGACGTGGCCGATGTCATTGAGACGGCTCTAAACGGCATAGAAGCAACCGATGTCTATGAACCAGACCGAATCACCTCGGTCCTCATCCGGCTTCCTGATGAATACCGGAATAACGAAGAGGCCATCAAAGAACTCCTGGTGGATGCTCCAAACGGAGAAAGAATTCCTCTCTCCCAGCTGGCGGAGATAACCAAAAGCGAAGGGCCACAGACCATTTTTCGCGAGAACCTGATGCGCCGCAAGATTATCCTCTGCAACGTGGTCAAAAGGGACATCGGAAGTTTTGTCAAAGAGGCCCAGCAGCGAATAGATGAGGAGATTTCTCTTCCGCAGGGATACCATGTCACTTTCGGAGGACAATTCGAAAGCCAGCAAAGGGCTTTGAAGCATCTGACTTTGCTCATGCTCGTCGTAATCCTTATCATCTTCGTCGTCCTCTTCTCTTCCTTTGGCTCCGTTTGGCAGGCCCTGCTCATCATCTTTAACATTCCCTCAACGCTTATCGGCGGAATCCTCGGCCTTTTGATCGCCGGCCAGACGATAAACGTTTCTTCGACAATCGGGCTCATAGCCCTCTTCGGCATCTGCGTCCAGAACGACGTCATTCTTGTGGCCAAGATCAACGACTTCAGACGCCAGGGACTTTCTCTGCGAGAAGCCGTGATGCAGGGAGCCTTGACAAAATTCAGGCCAATCCTCATGACAGACATGGTGATGATTGTCGGCGTTTTGCCTCTGGCTTTGACCGTGACAACAGGGGCAGAGCTGCATCGCCCGCTGGCCGTTGTCTATATCGGAGGCTTCTTCTTCGCCATTCTCCTCAGGCTGATCATTGTCCCCGTTCTTTATGAAACTCTTGCTAAACTGGCAAAGGTCGAATAGCCAGGTTCTCTGGCTGCTTTCTTCCAGCCCTGACATCGATCATCACCCGGTGATAGAGCTGCCTTCTGGTCAGCATTAGGATTTCAGGGCCCTTAGGGGACAGGGATTGCTTCGCTATACTCGTAAAGCGAGAAACCTCTGCGGTTCCAAAAAGAAAATCGCCCACTAACGTTTGTCGGCATACATTTAGGCGCTGGCAGGCCTGATCAGATATTAAGATAATCGATGATGGCTTTCATAAAAAGGTTCTCTTTTATTTCTGTGATTCCCTGTTTTACCTTTTCTATATCTACAGCCACCGGTTTCTCACGACACTAAATGACGAATGTATTCTTTGTTTAATTCAAAAAAAACAATGTACTCTAAAGATATGCTTTCTATAAGATTGAGCCTTAGGTCTTCATCTTTGCTGAATAAAAGCTTTCCGTTTCGTAAAACGCTGTGTTGAAATCCTAAAGGAGCGTAGTTCATCACTTGAACATCTATTTCAAAACCAGTTTGCTTTGAAAGTTCAAGGGAAAGGTTGAAAGAATAATCAAACGCCTGTTGAGAGTTTATCTGTTTTGAGTCAACATAGAGAGCAATATCAATATCCCTGAATGGAAAATCATCCAGAAAGGAGCCATGGATATAGCAAAAAATTATTTCGATCCTCGCTCCGAGGCTTTCTTTTAGCTTTTTCAATATTTTTCTTTTCGGAATCATTTTTAATTCAAAATCTATCATGTTTCCAAGGCTAAGTCAAAGCAACGATGGTAATGGCAATTAAAACAAAAGGAATATTTTTTATAAATGGTCTGCAAGAACTTTAATCCCAATAAGAATCAGGATGACTCCTCCTAAAAACTCGGCTCTTTTACCCGCGATCTGGCCGGCGGCTGGTCCTATTTTCGTTCCAAGAACGGTCATCAAGAAGGCAACGAGGCCGATGATAACAGCCGGGTAGAGGATGGCCACCTGAATCGCAGCCAGGCTCAACCCCACAGCCAGAGCATCGATGCTGGTCGCAAAAGAGAGCAGAAAAAGGGATAGGCCTTTTGTCGGGTCAGTGCTTTTTTTATCATCTCTTCTTCCCTTGCCAAAGGACTCATAGAGCATTTTTCCGCCGATAAAAACGAGAAGGCCGAAGGCGACCCAGTGGTCAAAAGCCTGGATGTAAACAAGAATACCCAGCCCTGCCAGCCAGCCCAGGATGGGCATCATGAACTGGAAGAGGCCAAAATGCAGGGCCAGCCTCAAGGTCTGCCTCTGAGTGGTTCCTCGAAGGTTGAGGCTGATCCCCGCAGAAACAGCAAAGACGTCCATCGCCAGGCCAAACGCGATGCCACAGACGATAAAAACGTTCATTCTGTCCGTCTCAGCGACTTTTCGCTAAAGTTATCCGCCCCTCTGCAAAAATTCCAGGGCCAGGCCGGTCATGAAAAGCGTTGCCAGAGGCAAGGCCGCCTCATCCATGTCAAAAGCCGGATGATGATGAGGAAACTTCATCCCATCGCCCATGCCGAAAAATAAAAAAGCACCAGGGACTTTCTGGAGAAAATAGGCAAAGTCCTCTCCCCCCATAACCGGGTCAATGGTTTTGATGCTCTCCTTTCCCAGCGTCTTCTCAGCCACCTCGAGCACTAAGTCCACCATTTCCCCGTGATTGACAAGCGGCGGGTAGCCTTTTTCGTATTTGAACTCGCCCGTTGCGCCAAGAGCCCTGCATGTCCCTTCAACCATTTCGTCCAGCTTTTTCTGTATAAAAACCTGCAGCGGCGCGTCAAAAGTGCGGACTGTTCCGGTCAAAAAGACATCATTGGGGATGATGTTGTAGATTGTTCCACCTTTTATGGTGCCAAAGGAGACCACAGCGGATTTAAGCGGGTCGACATTGCGGCTGACGATGCTCTGAGCGTTCACCACAAGCTGCGAAGCGACCAGAATGGGGTCGACTGTGAGATGAGGCGCTGAGCCGTGGCCGCCCTTCCCTCTGACCGTGACCGAGAAATTATCCGCCTGAGCCATCATTGGACCTTTGACCAGCCCTATAGAGCCTGTCGGAAGAGGCTGCCAGAAATGGAGCCCGAAGGCAGCATCAACTCCTTCCAGTGCGCCGTCTTCAATCATCTTTTTCGCTCCTCCTGGAGGAAGCTCTTCAGCCGGCTGGAAAAGAAAGACGACTTTTCCTTTGAATTTGCCTTTGCTTTGCGAAAGAACCTTGGCCACACCCATCAAAACGGCCATATGGCCGTCATGGGCGCAGGCATGGGCAGCACCTGGATTCTGGGAGATGTATTCTTTATCGCCTTCTTCCTGAAGAGGCAGAGCGTCCATATCAGCCCTTAGAGCAACTGTTTTTCCGCCCGGCCTTCCCTCGAGCACTCCCCTCAACCCGGGCCTGGCGCAGTCCTTGACCGCAATGCCAAGCCCCTCCAGAAACTTGCGGACAACAGAGGATGTCCTCTCTTCTTTGAAAGCGATTTCCGGATGGCGATGAAAATCGCGTCGCCACGCGACCAATTCATTCTTCAACTTTTCTGCGTCCTTTTTCAACTCTTCAATCATCTTTATCCTCCATTCCTGGGTTTTGCCTGCAAGCTTAAGGCCACAGTCACGACGCTGTTGACCACAAGCCCGACAAAACCCGCATTCATCCCCAAAAAAGGGTCTTTTTTGCTGACGATTAAAAGGATAACCACGCCGATACCCGCGATGATCCCCCACAAAACTCCGTTCTTTGTCGCCCGTTTCCAGAATAGGCCCAGAACCACTCCGGGAAAAAATTGACAGACTCCGTCATAGCCGAGGATAAGAAGGGGAACCAGTTCGTTGGGGAGAAAGATGGCAAAAATAAGGGCAAAGGCCATGATCACCAAAACCATTGCCCGGGAAAGGATCATGACATTTTCCTCTTTCATTTGAGGCCTGAAACCGGACTGGTAGACATTTTTGGCCAGAAGAGTCGAGGCAAAAAGCACCAGTATGGCCGAAGGAACCATGGCTGTCACCGCTCCAGCCGCTCCCACAAAACCCATAAACCAGGAGGGATAAGTTTTGTTGACCAGAGCCAAGAAAGCCATGTCCCCGTTTTCCAATCCGGGAATGACCAACAGAGCCGTAAACCCGACCACAAAAACAAGAAGAATCGGAATCTGATAAAAGGGCATGATGACGGCATTTCTCTTGATAATTTTGTCACTTCTTGCTGAAAAGGCAGAGCCAAAAACATGGGGCCACATGTAAAAGCCCAGGCCGGTTAAAAGGACTGTGGACATGACCCAGAGAACATCCATCTGCGGTGCTGCACCGGGAAAGACAAGGTAATCGGGCTTTTTCTCCATCAAAGTACGAAACATCTTGCCGAAACCGCCAAAATAAATGGACGGAACTCCGATGCCGACGATAAGGACTGCAAGAACCATCATGATATCCTTGATGATGGCCACCCAGGCAGCTCCTTTGAGGCCGCTTGTGTAAACAAAAGCACAGGTCAGGACAAAAGAAATGCCGATGGCCCAATTGGACTTCACAGCCCCGTTGCTGGAGACCTCCACGATCAAACCCAGGCCGGCCAGCTGGAGTTGAAGATAGGGGATTATGGAGAAAACTCCGATAAGAGCCACGATCACTCCCAGAAGGCGGCTGTCATAACGCTTGATGAAGAAGTCGGGCTGAGTGTGAAGACCGTAGCGCTTGCCCACTTTCCATAAAGCGGGAAGGATGAAAAAAGAAAGGGTATAGGCCAAAGCTCCGTAGATTAAGATGTAAAAAGTCGGAGCTCCCTTGGAATAGGCCCAGCCGCTCGCTCCAAGAAAAGTAAAGGTGGTGTAAATCTCTCCGGCCATGAGAAGCCAGATGATGATGATCCCGAAGCGGCGTCCGGCAACCGTCCAATTTTCAAGGTTCATCTTGACCCGCCTGCCGGCGAAGATTCCGACAAGAGAGGAAAGAACGATCGTCGCAAAAATAATGACCAAGGCTGCGTTCACTTTTCCTCTTCTTCCTCAGGCGGATTGAATTTCTTCTCACAGAGATAGGCGATAAAGAGGATGAGAGGGGTGAGGATGACCCAGGAGAGAATCCAGAACAGAAGAAAAGGCAAGCCCAGAATAACAGGCTCCACCCGGTTCACCACAGGAAGGGCAAAGACGAGCATGACAAAGGGGATGGCTCCCAGGATTAAAGCGAACTTCGTCCCTTTTGGCATCGCAGCCTCCTCGAGGATGATGCGGCAATTATATAAAAAAAACGGCGACTCTTCTATTCTTTTAGACAGCTTCAGCCAACTGTCTAAAACACGCAAGCTCTACGATCATATTGAGGAAGCATCTTTTTTTCCGTGATGAGAAAAGAGATTTGATAGAGGGAGGAATGGAGGCGCTGGTTTCCGTCCCTCCGAAGCCCATGGTGGTGGGTGGGAG
>CAZJYC010000031.1:0-27809 GCA_964550165.1 uncultured Eubacteriales bacterium | reverse complement strand
ACGGCGCAAAGAGAGCCGGCACCATGGGAAATTTAGGAGCTTTATCCTTTTTTCCGTCGAAGAATTTGGGCGCATTCGGCGACGGAGGAATGGTTTTGACCAATGACCAGAGTCTGGCCCAAAAAGTAAAAATGCTCAGAGTGCACGGTTCGAGGGATAAGTACTTTTACGATATCCTCGGCGGAAATTTCCGGCTTGATGCCATCCAGGCCGCCATTCTCAGAGTTAAGCTGAGACATCTTGAGGGCTGGCAGCAGAGAAGGCAGGAAAGAGCTTCGTATTATGACAGGTTGTTCGAAGAATCAGGGCTTGCGGAGCAAGGCCTTATCCAAACGCCAGAGCCTCTGTATAGAAAAAGCGGGGTCAAAAATTATCACATCTACCATCAGTATGTCCTGAAAGCCAAAAAGAGGGATGAGTTGCAGAAATTCTTGAAAGAAAAGGGCATTGGCACAGCCGTCTACTATCCCCTGCCGCTCCATCTCCAGAAATGCTTCGCTTTTCTCGACTACAGGGAAGGAGATTTTCCTGTCTCCGAAAAGACCGCCCGCGAAGTTCTGGCTTTGCCCATTTACCCGGAACTCGCAGAAGCTCAGCAAGATTTTATCCTCTCATCCATCGTCCAGTTTTACAAAAGCTAAGAGAGTCTCAGTAACAGACATAGACTATAAATTCTTAAGGATACTTTCCAGGGCTTCGTCGATAAGATTCAGGGCTGTCCTCAAATAATCCTTTTCCGTGCCGTAGCCGATTCGGATGTATTTATCCATGCCGAAACAATCGCCGGCAGCGATGAAGACGCTTTTTTCCTGGATCAGTCGGGTCATAAGCTTGGTAGAGTTAATATCCATGGTGTAGCGGGGAAAAGCCACGCCGCCTGCTTTCGGAGAGATCATGATGAAAAGGTCTGTGTGTTTTTCGACCCATTCTTCGAGCAGGGCTAAATTTTCTTTAAGAATTTTCCGGTTGCGGCTTAAGACTTTCTTTCTCATTCCAGGCTGTAAAACCAGAGTGGCTGCAGCATCGCCCAGAATTCCTGGAGAGATGGTTGTGTAATCGTGATAAGACCAAGCTTTATCGATGATCTCCTTCGGTCCGGCCAGCCAGCCGATTCTCAAACCGGGAAGGGCATAGGCTTTGCTGAGCCCGCTGCAGACAATCGCTTTCTCGTACATTCCCAGAAAGGTGGGCGTTTCCTCGCCATCCAGTTCTGCTCCCCTGTAGACCTCATCGGCATAGATCCAGGCGTTCGCCTTTTCGGCAAGCCGGACAATTTCCGCCATAGCCTCTTTGCTCAAGACCGCGCCGGTCGGATTGTTCGGGTTGCAGACAGAGATCATTTTTGTCCGGGGAGAAACAAGCTTCTTCATCTCTTCAAGGTCAGGACTCCAGTTGAGTTCCTCTTTGAGAAGAAAGGGCCTGACAGTGATGCCGAAAGAGCGGGCGATGCCCCAGATCTGCATGTAGTTGGGGAGCATCAGGATGAGCTCATCTCCTGGCTCCAGGTTGCTCCAGATGGTGATTAAATTCGCCTCGGCTGAGCCGTTGGTCACCAGGACATTATCCGGGTTCATTCCCGGGTAAAGCCGGCTGATTGCCTCTCTCAGTTGGGGAGAGCCGTTTGTCTGGCCGTAGCCGAGTCTTAAAGAAAGAAGCTTTTCAAGCTCATCCCGGTCAAGAAGCTCTTCAAGAGTGTAGGGGTGAATACCGCTCTCTGTCAGGTTGAATTTAACCCTGTGTTCCCAGAGCGATTGAGTTCTCTCCAGTTCAAAAATTTCAAGTTTCATCTGAACCTCTCTGCTAAATTTCTACTGGCAAAGGATTTCTTTCAGCGTCTCCAGATCTATCCTTGCCCCGCTGATGATTAAAATCACGGTCTTATGATTAAATTTCTCTCTGGCCTCCAGGTAGGATGCCACCGAAAGAACGCCTGAGCCTTCGGCCAGCAGGGAATGCTTGTCCAGCAGTAGCTTGATGGCGCTTTTGATTTCGTTTTCGGTGACGAGAATGAAGTCGTCCACATGATTCCTGCAGATATCAAAGGTGATGGAGCCTTGTTCGATTCCGCCGGCTGTGCCGTCAGAGAGTGTCGGCTTGGATTCCATTTCAACGATCTTTCCGGCTCTGATGGATTCATACATGACAGCAGAGTTTTCAGGCTGGCAGCCGACGATTTCAATTTTTTTATTTCTGGACTTCAGATATCCCGCAATTCCGGAGATCAAACCGCCTCCGCCAACCGGAGCAAGGACGGCGTCAATTTTTTCCAATTGCCTCTCCAGCTCGATTCCGATCGTCCCGTGGCCGACAATAATCTTGAAATCGTTATAGGGCGATATGTAGAGCAGATTGTCTTTCTCGGCTATTTCTCTGGCAAAGGATTCGGCTTGGACACAGTCTGTCCCATGGAATTTTATTTCAGGCTGATAATGGGCGAGAGCCTCAATCTTTGCCGGCGAGGCATTTTCGGGCATAAAAATTGTTCCCTTCATATTTAGCTTTTTGAGAGCATAGGCAAAGGCTGCGGCGTGATTCCCGGTCGAAGCCGTCAGGACTTTTGTTTTTCTTTCCCCGTCGGTCAGGGAAAGGAGTTTGTTCATTATCCCCCGCAGCTTGAAGGAGCCGGTGAGCTGCATGTTTTCGAGCTTGAGATAGATTCTGCAATTTCCGATTTGGCTGAGGAAAGGCGAGTATTCGAGCGGAGTCTCCCGGATGTGCTTCCTTATGCGCCTTTCAGCTTTCAGGATCTCCTTTTTTAATGGGCTCAGGTCTTCAAATTCCATTGGCTCTCTTCAATTTTTGGTAGCTTGCTCGAAAGCCTCCCCAGAATGGCCTCGCTCCCCTTCAGGTTTTTAACGCCGTTACCTCACCTGGCGAAGGCAGAGTGGTGAGAAGGTCGTGTGAAAGGCTGAGCGGGCATGGTTCCTCGACCGAAGGGAGAGGAGAGCGAAGCCTTGAACCGAGCCGCTTTTGGCTCGCTGGGGCAAAAGCGGCGTACCTTCGAGCCAATCTACCTGAGCCTTTCATTTAAGATATTTTAAAGATCATGTTGCCGGAATTCAATTTTTATTTCAGAAAGAGCTTGATGATGTTCCAGAGTCCAAGACAGGTAACGATGAGAATGATCAGCACACCCCAAATGTTTTGTTTGAGATTGTTAGCCAGCTTTCCCATCTTTTCCCGGTTATTGAGCACCACAAGCAGGAATATCGAAGCCACGGGAAGAACGAGCCCGTTTGCCGCCTGGGCAAAGATGATGACGGCCAGGGGATTGAGCTTCAGAGAAGAGACGAGAAACCCAACCATAATAATACCCAGCCAGACTCCTCTGAATGCCTGCGAGTCGTGCCCTCCTTTCCAGCCGAGCACCCCGGAGGAGGCGAAGGCGGCTGCATAGGGCGCTGTCAGAGCCGAGCTCATGCCCGCAGCAAAGAAGCCTATGCCAAAAAGGATTTTGGTGAAAGAGCCGAACAACGGTTCAAGCTGGTTTGCCAACTGTATCCCTTTTTCAAGAACAATTCCTTTCTCGGAAAAAGCCACGGCTGAGGTAATGACAATTGCGGCTGAGATAAATCCGCCCAAGGAAATGGCAACAACCGCATCTTTTTTAAACTCTTTGAGATTTTCGGTCGAGTGCCATTTTTCCCTGACCGCTGCCGAGTGGAGGAAGAGGTTATAAGGAACGACTGTTGTTCCAACAAGAGCTAGGATAAGATACAGAGAATTCTTAGGGAAAGATGGCGTCATTCCCTTTAAAACAGCAAGAAGATCGGGCTTGACGATGATAAAAGTTGCCAGGAAAGAAACGCTCATCAGAAAGACAAAAAATATTAAAAACTTCTCAACAAGTCTGTAACGTCTTCTGTTCAGGATGAAGATGGCTGTCAGCGTAATCAGCGCCACCCAGTATTTTTGAGGAATCGAGCTGGCGATCTCCAGGCCGAGCGAACCGCCGATGATGTTTCCCGCCTCATAGGCCGCGCAGCCAAAAGTGATGGAGCACAGGGTGAGGATGATAAATATACCCCTTGTCAGCCGGCTTTGAGGAAATTCCCTGAGTGCCTGGGCAAGGTCGCGGTTTGCGCCTAAGCTGAGCCTTCCGGTCATTATCTGGAGGATGATGGTGGTTATGGTGGCGAAGACCAGAGCGTAAATCAGAGAATAGCCAAACTGGGCGCCGGCCATGGAGCAGGACGTCACGGTTCCTGGGCCTATAAAAGCAGCCGTTACCAGGAAGCCCGGACCAAAGGAAAATTTTCTAAGTTTTTTGGCCATAGCCTCCGCCTCCTGGCGTCTCGATGCGCAGCACATCTCCTGGAAGGACTTTGATGTTGGCTTTGGAGCTTAAACGAACCTCCCTGCCTCTGGAAATAAGCGTATTTTCGCCTTTTTTCCCGTTTTTGCCTCCATGGAGCCCGAAAGGTGGAAATTTCCGCCGCTCAGAAATGATAGTGACCTGCGTGGGCACCAAGAATTCGTATTCGCGGATGATTCCTTCCCCTCCTTTGTTCTTTCCTCTTCCGCCTGAGCCTCGCTGCAGACAGTAACGATTGATTCTTATCGGGAGGTAGCTTTCAAGCGCCTCAAGAGGAGTGTTCAGAGAGTTCGTCATGTGGGTGTGGACACCGCTCAGTCCAGGATTGTCCGCGCTGGCGCCCATGCCGCCTCCAATAGTTTCGTAATAGGCAAAACTCTTTTTTCTTGCAGGGTCATAGCCGCCGAAGGCAACGTTGTTCATGGTTCCCTGGCTTGCAGCCGGAATCTTCTCCGCTATGGCTTGCGCGAGAGCACCGAGAAGGACATCCACGATCCGCTGGGATGTTTCCACATTGCCTCCTGCCGTGGCTGCCGGAGGTTGAGCGTTGAGGACAGAGCCTTTGGGGACTTTGATTTTTAAAGGCCGCATCAAGCCTGTGTTGAAGGGGATGTCTTCCTCGACCAGGCAGCGGAAAACATAGAGAACCGCGGAATAGGTCACGGCAAAATTGGCGTTGACACTTCCCTCAACCTGCCGCGATGAGTCGCTGAAATCGACCAGAGCTTCGTCGCCCCGAATGGTTAACTCGACACCTATTTTGACAGGCTCATCCTTTATTCCGTCATCATCGAGATAATCCATGAAAACATAGGTTCCATCAGGAATATTTTTTATGGTCTCCCTCAGAATCTTCTCCGTATAAGATTGAATGAGTTGAGTGTAGCGAACAATTTTTCCCAGCCCGTACTTTCTGATGACTTCTTCCAGCCTCTGCTTCCCCTTCTCATTGGCGGCAATCTGAGCCAGGAGGTCTCCGTGCCGCTCTTCAGGAGTCCTGACATTGGCCAGGATAAGCTCAAGGAGGTCGCCGTTCAATTTGCCTCTCTGGACCAGCTTCAAAGGCGGGATGATGACTCCTTCCTGGAAGATTTCTGTCGCCAGGGGCATGGAGCCAGGAGTCATCCCTCCCACGTCGGCGTGATGGGCGCGGTTAGCGACGAAAAAAGCCAGGTTCTTGCCGACAAAAACAGGGGAGATGCACGTGATATCCGGAAGATGGGTTCCGCCGCGAAAAGGGTCGTTGAGAATGACCAGATCTCCCGCTTCAAAGACAACGGCTTTAAGGGCTGCCTGAACAGAAAGCGGCATGGCGCCGAGATGGACAGGAATGTGCGAGCCCTGGGCAAAAGTCTCTCCTTTTGGGTTGAAAAGGGCACAGGAAAAATCTTTTCTCTCTTTGATATTAGGGGAGAGGGCTGTTCGGCCCAGGACGGCACCCATTTCCTCAGAGATGGAGACAAAAATGTTCTTGAAGAGCTCAAGCTCGATAGGATCGAATTTAGCCATTATCCAGCCTTCTCGATGATTAAATTCAGGAAGCCGTCCACTTCCAGCCTGTAAGAGGGCGGGAGGAATGCCGTTGATTCTGAATCGACAATGAGAGCCGGGCCTTTTAGCCGGTTCCCGGGATTTAACAGAGACCAGTTGTAGACTGATGCCCGATATGTTTTTCTGCAGTAATGGAGGACCTGTTTTTTAAAGAGAGCCTTCCCGGGATTTTTATCTTTCAAGGGAAGCTTTTTCAACCGGATTTTCTTGCCCGGTCCCACAGCCTTGAGACGGATGTTGACAATCTCCACCGGTCTGTCGGGATGGTGATAGGAATAGAGCCTTCTATGAGCCCGATTAAAGTCGGCGATAAAAGAATATTCGGAAAAATCTTCGATTCTGAAAGGAATGGTTATTTCATAGGATTGGCCTAAATATCTGAGGTCGAGGAACGAAAAGACCCGGACTTCCTCCTTGGTGAAGCCATCCTTCTCCATATCCTTAAGGCTCTTTTCTCTCAGTTGAGCAAAATGTCTTTCCAGTTCCTCCCGGCTAGTTTTTTCGGCTATTTGCAGGATGGACCTGGAGTAGTCCTTGATGGAGTCGGCCAGGAGCAGGCCAAAGGCAGAGAGGACACCGGCATTCTTGGGAACGATGACTTTGGGCATTTTGAGGCGGGAGGCGATGTCTACAGCATGCATGCCTCCTGCTCCGCCAAAGGAGAAAAGGGCGAAATTTCTGGGGTCAAAGCCGCGTTCGATGGAGATAACTCGGATGGCTTTCTCCATGTTGGCGTTGGCGATTTCGATGATTCCTGAAGCCGTCTCCAGCATCGATTTTTTAATTTTTTTTGCCAGCATTTCCAGCACCGCGACGCTCTTTTGAGGGAAGATTCTCATCTTGCCGCCGAGGAAGAATTCGGGAACGAGCCTTCCGAGAGCCAGATTGGCATCCGTGACAGTCGGCAGATTCCCGCGGCCATAACAGGCCGGTCCAGGGTCTGCACCAGCGCTTTGAGGTCCAACCCTGAGCGATCCGCCCTTATCCATATAGGCGATCGAGCCGCCTCCTGCTCCGACCGAATGAATATCGATCATCGGGATTCTGACCGGAAATTCTCCGATGATGCTTTCATTTGTCCACCGGATCTTGCCGTCAATCAGGGAGACATCCGAGGATGTCCCGCCCATATCAAAGGTGATGATCCGCTTGAAACCTGCTGCTTTTGCCAGCTCGGAAGCTCCGACAACGCCTCCCGAAGGGCCTGAAAGGGCTGTCCTTATCGGCTCTGACTTTGCCTTGGCTGGAGAAATGTATCCTTCGTTGGATTGCATGATGCGCAGTTCGGCCTTTTCCATTTTATTCTCTAAGTTTTCCAGATAGCGGCTGATCACAGGCATGAGGTAGGCGTTGACAGCGGTTGTGGCTGTCCTCTCGTATTCCCGGTGCTCGGGCAGAATTACGCTCGAGACAGACATCATTAGGCCTTTTCTTTCGAGCGCCATGGAAATGATTTTTTCGTTTGAGGAGTTGGCATAGGAATTGATCAATGAAATGGCCACAGCCTCTGACTTGGATTTCAGGATTTTTGCGATGATTTGCTGAAGCTCGGGAAGCGAAACGCTTTTTTCCACCTTTCCGGAAGCTGTGATCCTCTCCTCAATCCCAAAACAAAGATGGCGCGGAAGAAGAGGAACTCTCGTCTCGCCCCTGAGGCTGTAAAGCTTGCGCCTTGTCTGGCGGCCGATGAACAGAACATCCTCAAAGCCTTTGGTGGTGATGAGAGCGATCCGGCCTCCTTTTCTTTCGAGGAGGGAATTGGTGGCGACCGTAGTTCCGTGGATGACTAAAGGAGCGCGGTCTAGCAGCTCTTTGATCCCCTCAAAGATGGCCAGCGAAGGATTCTTGGGCGTGGATGGAATTTTTCTTATCTCGATTTTTCCGTCATGGTAAATGACAAAGTCTGTGAATGTTCCGCCCGTATCGACTCCAATCCGGACTTCGCTCGCCATTGCCAGTAAATTTATCTTTAAGGCTGGAATGAAGTCAAGGGATAGAAGGGGATAGTGAGCATCTTTTTTTCCGTGATGAAGAAAGAGATTTGATAGAGTGAGGAAGGGAGGCGCTGGTTTCCGTCCCTCCGAAGCCCATGGTGGTGGGTGGGAGGGTCTTTGGCGAGGAGGGATGGAAACCAGCACTGTTAGAGTTGGCTTTTATCATCTTATGCCTTCACGGAAAAAAAGATGTTTCCACGCGGATATTATTGAAGAGAGCTATAAAAATTTATTTGCACGTGTTGCAGGAGGTGGCAGTGCAAGTCTTGCAGGCAGAGGAGGAAGTCTTAAGCCGGCTCGTTCCGCCTCCGATTCCAAAGGAAGAGAAAATCTTTTGGATGTCTTTGCTGCCGCAGGTGGTGCAGCAGACGGATTTCTCTTTTCCTATGGCAACAAGGCATTCAAAGTGCTTTCCGCACGTCTTGCAGATGAACTCGTAAATCGGCATGGCAAAACTATGTTACCTCAATTTTGTACCGGAAAAAAGCATGCTGTCATTCCCATATCATTTTATAGACCGCAAGTTCTTTGAAGCCGCTTGGCTTTTCTCTGGTACAATAAATGCGACCGTTTTTGGCCTTTGCTTCAAGCGGCATTTCATCTCTGATATATTCTGAATAACCGTAGTTTCCCAGGCTGGTTCTTGCGGTAAGGATGCCGTCAGCATTGAAGACATCATAGATGTATTCTCCGGGATTTTTGCCCTGCTCAAAGGTCATAACAAAAAGCCTTCCCTGATCGTCGGCGAAGAGATACCGGAAGGCCGGCCAGTGTCTTGGAAAGTAGATTTTTTCGCTGTAAGGCTTAAATAGCTCAAGGACTTTTCGTTTGTGCCCTGCAGGAATTTTGACAGGCTTATACTTCTTCCTGATTTCTCTTGCTAAATTTCCTTTCAGATCGTACATCCTGATGGCATAGCCTTTCTCATCATCCCCAACGAATATTTTTCCATCAGAAACACCCCAGGTGAAGATGGGGAAGATGCCTTTGACGCGGACAGGTGTGTTGAAGTTGGGAACTTTTTGCCGGTCGAGCTCTTTCGTTTCCTTAAATTCCGAATCGCACAGCACCAGAGGAAGCTGAACCTCATACTCGCTGAAGCTGTCGTACTCCATCATCTTTTGAACGAGATAATTTCCATCCTCAAGAGGAACGACATCGATAACGTTTGAGACAAGGGCCGATTCTTTTCTGCCGATTTCACTGAAAGGTATCTCTTGAATCAAGCTTCCATCCTTGCGGAATAGGAGAAGCTTCCTCTTTCCGGAGTCTATCACAAAAATTTCATCCCGATTGTTGATTCTTAAAGATATAGGCCTCTGGAGTTCATCTGGCCCCTCACCCTTGGGGCCAAAGGCAGCAACAAAATTTCCGTTTTTGTCAAATTTAAAAATAGCGTAATCTCTGATGATATAGCTCAAAATGTAAACGCTCGCTTCGGAGTCGATATCAAAATGCCAAATATCTGTCAGGCCTTTTATGGCAAGATAATCTTTTTCTGTATCGATGGCAAACTCTTCTTTCAAGCTCAAAGAGACAGCTTTTTCATCCTCACGGTAAGGTGCAAGGCCGTTGAGGACAACATCAATTCCGTCTTCCTTAATTCGCCTAGGTTTTTCCTGCTTTGAAGCGCAGGCATAGAGCAGGAGACTTGTCAAAAGAAGAAGAAACAATTTTTTCATCGTCTCTTTCTGTCGTTCCGCCGGTTCTCGCCAGAGCAATTGATCTTTGAAAGCTCTATTTCAATCGAATTTGAATGAATAATCTGTTCAAGAATTATGGTTAAGTGGCCGAAATTATGGTCATTTGTGTCTGAAGATATATTCTTTCTGTATTTTTTATCGAAAAGCGATGGCTTCGATCTCGACCTTGACATCCTTGGGGAGGCGGGCCACCTGAACTGCTGCCCGGGCAGGGTAGGGAGGCTTGAAAAATTCGGAATAGACGGCATTCATCCGACTGAAATCATTCATGTCCTGGAGGAAAACCGTGCACTTGACAGCCTTATCTAGAGAACTGCCCGCAGCCTCAAGGACTGCTTTGAGATTATTCAGGGCAAGGCGTGTCTGCTCCTCAATCGTTCCTGTGTTCAGCTCCCCGGTCGAAGGGTCAATCGGGATCTGCCCGGAAGCAAAGACAACGCCGCTGATTTCGATGCCCTGGGAATAGGGACCGATAGCCTTCGGAGCTTTATCTGTTTTGATTTCATTTTTCATGACTTTTTTCCTCCGTTTTGCGAATAAATTTTGACTCAGGAAGGTCAAGCTGCCCAAGGTGAGCAGAACTGCTCTTCTTTTCATCTCGCGCTCTCCTTAAAAAAATTTGTTTGTATCGTTTTATTTTTGCCGGTAAATATTAAACTCTTCTTCATTATTTAACTTGATCACCGCTTATTCTATAATATACGGACTCGATATTCCACCAACAAAATGCAATGGAACAGCAAGATTTCCAATTCTGTGATTGGAAATGCTGACAGGAGATTCTCTTTTTTTGACATATCGATGTTTCCGTGATATATGAATGGAGCAAAACTGTTTGTTCTGAATTCTGAAAGAATGAATTCAGCCAGAAGAAGATTCAAGCTTTTTATTCCGGTTTCCTTTCATTTTGTCTATCCATATTTACTAAAGCTGCGAGGCTTTTTTATAAAAGGCTAAAGCCCGATTTTTTTAGAGAAGGAGGTTTTTTATGAAAAAAAGCTTTTACTTCGTGGTCTTAACTCTGGCGCTGGCCATTGCCTTTCCCATGTTTCTCTCTGCTGGAGTGGATATTAAAGATACAAAGCTTCTCAGTCAGCCGGCCATGAGCAAGGCTCACATTGCCTTTGCTTATGCTGGTGACCTCTGGGTGGCTGATGTTAACGGCAATGGAGTCCGGCGGCTGACCACCGCTCAGGGCGAGGAAACCAATCCCGTTTTTTCGCCGGATGGAAAATTCGTCGCTTTCAGCGGGCAGTACGACGGCAACATGGATGTTTATCTGGTTCCTGCTGAAGGAGGAGTTCCCAAGCGGCTGACCTGGCATCCCGGGCCAGACATTGTCCGCGGTTTTACTCCCGACGGTTCTGCGGTGCTTTTCATTTCGCCCCGCACCGTTTATACCGGCCGCTACACACAGCTTTTTACCGTTCCTCTTGAAGGCGGATTTCCCGCCTCGCTGAAAATACCCCACGCCTATAAAGCCACCTATTCGCCTGACGGAAAACGGATAGCTTACACGCCGCTTTCTGAGGCCTTCCTTCAGTGGAAGCACTATCGGGGAGGAAGAGTTTCCACGATCTGGCTCCTGGATTTCAAAGACTACTCTGCGGAGAAGATTCCTCAGCCTGAAGGCCGCTCGAACGACACCGACCCGATGTGGATAGGGGAGAAGATCTATTTTCGCTCAGACCGGAATGGAGAGTTCAACCTTTTCTCCTTCGACCTCAAATCCAAAAAGATCGAACAGCTCACTTTCCATAAGGATTTTCCCATCCTTGATGCTTCTGCAGGCGGAGGAAAAATCATCTACGAGCAGGCCGGTTATATCCATATCTTCGATCCTCAGCAAAAAAAGAGCGAGAAATTGACCATCGGAGTCGCATCAGACCTCGTCGAGGTGCGGCCTCGCTATGTCAAAGGTTCACGCTATATCAGGGACGGCTCCATCTCCCCCTCTGGAGCAAGGGCTGTTTTCGAATTTCGCGGCGAGATCGTGACTGTCCCGGCGGAGAAGGGAGATGCGCGCAACCTGACCAACACACAGGGTATTCATGAACGGTCGCCTGTCTGGTCACCTGACGGAAAATCCATCGCCTACTTTTCCGATGCCGGCGGCGAGTACGAGCTTCATGTTGTCAGCCAGGATGGCAAAGGAGAGGCCAGAAAGTTTAAGATTCAGGGTGCCGGCTTTTATGATGCCCCAATCTGGTCTCCGGACAGCCAGAAAATCTCATTCGCCGATAACGCCTGGACTCTCTACTGGATCGATCTAAAGACAGGAGCCATGAAGAAGATCGAGTCAGAATTCCTCTACGGCCCGATGCGCATCATGGCTGTCAACTCTGTCTGGTCTCCCGATTCAAAGTGGATTGCCTTCACTCTGAACACCGCTGCCTATATCCAGAAGGTTTATGTTTATTCCCTGGAGAAGGACAAATCCTATGAGATAACAGACGGGATGAGCGATGTCAGCGACCCTGTTTTCGATGAGGGTGGAAAATACCTCTACTTTTTTGCTTCAACCGATGCTGGCCCGGTCAAACAGTGGTTTGACATGTCCAACGCAGACATGAACATGACGCGCGCCCTCTACCTGACTGTGTTGAGAAAAGGCATTCCTTCGCCTCTGGCTAAAGAGAGCGACGAGGAAAAGGGTGAAGAGAAAAAGGAAAAGCCCGAGAAAAAGGAGGCAAAGGCTTCAGAGCCTTTTTCCATCGATTTGGAGGGCATCAATTACCGGATTCTAACCCTTCCTATCCCAGAAGGGAGCTACTGGAATCTCCAGGCTGGCAAGGAAGGCGAAATTTACTACATTGAGGCTCCTTCGGAAAGCAGAGGACCTTTCGGCAGGGAAACCAAGCTCCATAAGTACGACATCAACAGCCGCAAGGATGAAGTTATTCTAACGGGAGTGAACAGTTATGTCGTTTCCGCGGACAAGAAGAAGATTCTCTATGTTTCGGGGAACGCTTGGTTCATAGCTCCGTTAGGTGCCCAGATTAAGCCTGGTCAGGGAAAGCTCAACACCGATGCCATCGAGATCTTGATCGACCCGAGGATAGAATGGCAACAGATTTTTCATGAAGCCTGGCGGATCAACCGCGATTACTTTTATGCGACCAATATGCATGGGGCAGACTGGAAAGCTATGCGCGAAAAGTATGCGGCCTTCCTTCCGCATCTTTCCTGCCGTTCTGATTTGAACCGGGTGATCCAGTGGATGTGTAGCGAACTGGCTGTAGGACACCACCGGGTTGGCGGCGGGGATACAGTCGATGAGCCCAAATCTGTCCCTGGCGGCCTGCTCGGTGCAGATTATGTGATCGAAAACGGACGTTACAGGTTTAAGAAAGTCTACGGAGGCCTCAACTGGAATCCAGAGCTTCGTTCTCCTTTAACAGAGCCCGGCGTGGAAGTTAAAGAAGGCGAGTATCTTTTAGAAGTCCAGGGCAAAGAGCTCCGGCCCCCTATGAATCTCTACAGCCTGTTTGAGAACACGGCGGAAAAGATCATTGAGATCACAGTTGGGCCGAATCCGGACGGCACAGAGTCCCGCGCTGTCCTGGTTGTTCCTATCCGTAGCGAGACAGCCCTTCGGAACCGCGACTGGGTGGAGGGAAATCTCAAGAAAGTGGATGAAGCGACTCAAGGCCGTGTGGCTTATGTTTACGTGCCGAACACCTCGACCTTGGGCCACACCTATTTCAAACGATACTTTTTCCCCCAGGTCGATAAAGAGGCCATCATCGTCGATGAGCGGTTTAACGGCGGAGGCCTGGTTGCCGATTATTACATCGACCTTTTGCGGCGTCCCTTCATCTGCTACTGGCACATGCGCTACGGTGCTGACCTTAAGACGCCAGGCGCATCGATTCAGGGCCCCAAGGTGATGATTATCGACGAGACAGCCGGCTCTGGCGGCGACCTGCTTCCCTGGATGTTCCGCAAGCTGGGGCTTGGAAAGCTGATCGGAAAAAGAACGTGGGGAGGATTGGTGGGAACGCTGGGCTTTCCGGCCCTGATGGATGGCGGCTATGTGACCGCACCCAACCTCGCCATCTGGACAGAGGATGGCTGGGTTGTTGAGAATGTAGGAGTCCCTCCGGATATTGAAGTCGAGCAGATGCCCGCAGATGTCATTGCCGGAAAAGACCCTCAACTGGAAAAGGCGATTGAAGTGGTGATGGACGAGCTCAAGAAGAATCCTCCGGGAAAATTGAAGCGTCCTCCTTACCCGGTTAGAGTCAAATGACTTTGGACTCACCCGGGGAAAAGCCCTCTTTACCGGCCGTTTAACCATAAAAACTTTTAGCGAGGAATGACAGACAGGAAGGCAAAGGCAGAAGTGACCATCATCGGCGGGGGCATTATGGGTGTCAGCACTGCCTACAACCTCGCCAGACGCGGCGCTGATGTCCTCATCCTCGAAAAGGACCTTTTGGCCCAGGCCTCAACAGGGTTGAGTGTCGGGGGAATCCGGCAGCAGTTCTCGCTCCCCGCAAACATCCGCTTATCCCAGGAATCCGTCAAAGTTTTCGAGCGCTTCGAGGAGGAATTTGGCGTGGATATCAGATTCCGTCAGGTTGGCTATCTATTTTTAGCCCAGAAAGAGGAAACCTGGACGGATTTTCTGACCAGCTTTGAAATCCAGCGTCAGTTTGGTGCACCGGTCGAGCTTCTCTCTCCCGAAGAAATAAAGCGCCGCTGGACTTATCTCGATGTTTCCGACTTGCTAGGCGGAACTTTCGGTCCAAAAGACGGCTATGCTGACCCTTATCTGACAGCCATGGGATTCGCCAACTCTGCCCGGAAACTTGGTGTCCGCATTGAAGAGAGGACAAGGGTGACCGGGATAAAGATAAAAAGCGGCAAAATTCAAGGTGTCAAAACGACGAGGGGAATGGTCTTTTCACCGGTTGTAGTCAATGCGGCCGGGCCCTGGGGTGGAGAAGTGGCCAAGATGGCTGGGCTTGAGGTTCCGGTCAAGCCTTACCGACGTCAGGTGTTCATGACCAAGCCCTTTGAGGCCATCCCAAAGCCTGTTCCAATGGTCATCGATCAGGACATCACTTTTTATTTCCGCGGCGAAGACCCGGGGATTCTTATGGGGATGAGCGACCCGGACGAACCGTCGAGTTTTAATCTGCACGTGCACAGAGAATTCATGGAAAAGGTAATCGAAGCAGCCATCCACCGGGCGCCTGCCTTGGAGAATGCGGAAATTCTCCGCGGCTGGGCAGGGCTCTACGAGATTACTCCTGATGACAATCCTATCATCGGCGCCTTGCCGGGAGTCGAAGGCTTCTTCTGCGCTGTTGGATTTTCAGGGCATGGCTTCCAGCAAGGACCTGCTGTCGGCCGTATCCTCAGCGAGCTTATCCTCAATGGCCGGACTGATTTTGATTTGAAGCCTTTTGCCCTTGACCGGTTTGGAAAAGGCGAGCAAGAAAAAGAAAAAAGGGTGGTTTAGAGCGATGAAAATCAAAATATTAACTAAAAACGATGTCGTGCAGGCCGTGACCATGGCTGAAGCCATAAAGGCAGTCAAAGCAGCTTTTATCCAGCTTTCTTCAAGAAAAGCGGACATGCCGCTGCGGACACAGATTACGGTTCGAAAAGGGACAGCCCTTTTCATGCCTGCCTATTTAGCGGAAAGCGGCTCGTTGGGAGCCAAAATCGTCTCTGTTTTTCCTGGGAACAAAAAGAGGAAGCTTCCCACGATTCACGCTGTGGTCATTGTCGTCGATTCTGAAACTGGCCGGCCACTGGCTTTGATGGATGGGACTTACCTCACCGCGCTGCGGACAGGAGCTGCAACGGGTGTTGCCACCGACCTTCTCGCCCGCAAAGATTCCAAGGTAGTGGCTATCTTTGGAGCTGGGAGCCAGTCCCGGACCCAATTGGAAGCTGTCTGCACAGTCAGGAAGGTCGAGAAAGTTTGGGTTTACGATATTGCGCCCAGAGTGGCAAAGGCTTACGTCAAAGAAATGAAGATGCAGGGTCTCCCGATGCCGGAAAATATTTTTGCCGCTCGAACGCCCAGAGAGGCAGCCCATGAAGCCGATATCATCTGCACGGCGACCACTTCCTTCCGGCCGGTGTTCAAAGATACTGACCTCAAGCCAGGCGTCCACATCAATGGTGTCGGTTCATACACTCCGGAGATGCGTGAAGTTCCGGAGCGGACTGTTGTCCGCTCCAAAGTGGTTGTCGACTCCCTCCAGGCAAGCCTGGCCGAGGCAGGAGACCTGGTCATTTCCATAGAAGGCGGGCTCATTTCAGACAAGCACATTCACGGAGAAATCGGCGAGGTTGCTGCCGGAAAAAAATCAGGGCGTGAGTCAGAAGGGGAAATCACTTTCTTCAAGTCTGTGGGCATGGCCGTCCAGGACGTGGCTGTTGCCGAATTGGTGCTTCGCCGCGCCAAAAAGTTAGGTCTCGGCCAGGAAGTCGAGCTATAAATAGGCCTTAACTTTGATGAAGCATCCAGGCGGGTCGGCTTTATTTCCTCAAGTTGACAATTTAACCACTGAAAGTTATTTTTATTAAAAAAGCTTCTTTTGGAGAAAAAAATGGAAGGAATCCTAGGAACAAAACTCAGGAGAGAAAGAGAACTCATGGGTTTAACACAAAAGGCTCTGGCCAAGGCTGTTGGCCTGTCCAGTGAGTTCGTCTCCCAACTTGAACTTGGAAAAAGAATGCCGAGCGTCGACAGCTTAACCGCTCTTGCCAGTTTCTTCAAGAAAGATGTGTCTTTCTTTCTGAAAGAGAAAGAAGACTCCTTCAACGTCCTTCTTCGAGGGGAGGAGCTGGATAAAAAAACTAGAGCCGCTTTGAAAAAGTTCAAGAAGTACTGTGAAGACTATCTATTTTTAGAGGACATAACCGGGCGCAGACTCGAGCTCGGTCCTCTGTACACTCAAAGCTCAGCGGAGAGAATGGCTGAAGAGGAAAGGCATAGACTGGGATTTGGAGATGAGCCTATCCGCAACATATTCTCCTTGCTTGAGTTGAACGGACTGCATATTTTAAGGCTTCCCCTTCCTGAAAAATCCAAGATTTCCGGAGTTTTTGTTTACTTTGAGGTGGAGAAGGCTGCTTTTGCTCTAATCAACAGTGAGCAATCCAGCGAAGAGCAAGTTTTTATCGCGGCCCATGAGTACTGCCATTACCTGAAGGATAGAAACGCTGCTCCCATCATCGACAACCCGGATGTCTTCGTCGAGGAGTTCGTTTCTCTTTATCATCCCCGGGAAAAGTTTGCCCTGACCTTTGCGGAACATTTTTTGGTGCCTCCTTCCATGGTCAAGAAGGTTGTTGACAAAGATTTGCAGTCCAAGAAATTGAACTTATCGGATGTTCTTTATCTGCAGAGCTATTTCGGCGTAAGCACTTCTGCCATGCTTCAGGCGCTTCGCAATTTGCAGTATCTTTCCCGCTCAAGGTTTCAGGAATACAGAGGTGTCGATTTAGCTGTCTATGAAGGTTTTTTTTCAGCAGAGCCTTTAGAGAAAAGACGATTCATCAAAGAGAAGAGAGGGGTGATCCTTCCCAACCGGTATAAACGTCTGGCCATCGAGACTTATCGGAAAAAAAGAATTTCTGAAGAAAAAATGTTCCAGCTCTTTGGCTTGCACGGTGACAAGACAATCCTTGCCTTGTCGAAATTAAAACAAGAAAATTGAATAAACTTATGGCTTCGGCTTAGAGATTGGTAATGCTCCCGCCTATGAGGGGATTCATCTGAACCGAAGATGGAAACTGCAGAGGGAGGTTGTTGTATTGACATGAAGCTAGATTCCGTGTAAATTACTTCCAATCAATAAAATTTAAGATGTGTGCAAACAGTTTTTAGGAGATTTATAAAGGAGGAAAGTTCCTTAATTGGAGGGGTAAAATGAAAAAAATTGTTGTTTCCGTTACGCTGTTTGTCTTTGCCTACTTCATATCCGCTTATGCCTATTCTGGAGTTGAAATTCTGGCGAATTTCGATCTTTCTAAATCGATGCCTTCTGCCAGCCAATTCAGCAGTGAGTTTTCGTTGAAGACGAATTACCAAGATGAGGCAACAGGAATTAATGTTCCATTCTGTGATTTTAACAGATATATGGCTCAAGCTTACTCCGAAAGACCCACTGATGCCGAATCGATAAAGCAGGAGATCCAGAAGCTGAAGAAAAAAAGGAGAGGATCTATTTTTGGTGCAGCTGGACTTGGCATATTGGGTGGAGGGCTTTTTTATCTGTTTTTGACTTATAAGCCTTCAGGGGAGAGTCAGGAGAGAGAAAGAGAAGAAGCTTCACTTTCCGGAGGAAAAATATTCCCTCTCGGCGGCGCGCTCATTTGCTGGGCAGTGACAATAGCCTTGATCAGCGATGCGAGTAAAAAAGGGAAAGCCATCAAGGCTTATCAAGAAGAGCTGAAAAAATTCGGAGAGGAACAGAGAAAGGCCGGCCGATACTGAGAGTGAATACGCTCTGACGACTAGCTTCTCTGCACAGTCTGTATTCTAATTCAGAGATCTCTTTTATTCTTCGAATTGCCCTCAAGCGTCAACTTTCATATTTTTGTATAAATATATCCATCCTTCATTCTGCATTTTATGGAACTGGCAGGAAGAAATTCTATTTTTTGAGCGTCGTTCTTTTTTATTACTGGGGAATATCCCAATCCGGTTTTCCCGAGTTCAGCGAATTGGACTGGATTTAGCTGAAGGAGGCCAAACATGGAAAAAAAGGAATTTGACATCTCTGTTGTCCGGCCTGAAATGCTTTCAAAAGACTTCAAGTTCAGGGGACAGGGAGTAGCCAGGGAAAAGCGAAGAAGCATTAAGCGAGGTTTGCGCACTTTCCACACGCTGGAGACGATGGCTGTCAATATTTATAAGTTCCAAATCACAAAAAAAGACACTGAGCTCAATTGCCATCTCATCGCCGCCATGTGCAACGAAATGACACATCTCCAGGACTTTCAGGTCAAGCTTTTTGAGTATGGTTTTCGACCGAGCAAGCTCAGGGCTGTTTACTGGCTTGTGGGGTTTGCCTTAGGCTTCTATTCCCGCCTGATGGGTGTAAAAGCCGTTCTCAAAACAGGGATCTGGGTTGAGAAAAAGGCTGTTCACCATTACCAGAAACTTCTGCGAGAGATTGAATGGGATGAAGAAACCCGCAGAATAATCGAAAAAGACCGGGCAGATGAGTTCGGCCACATCGAGCGCTGGAGAGCCCACCTTAAAAAAATTAAAAAATAATTTAGCTACGCCACCTTGGACAGAACGGCTGTCAAAAACGTCCAGAATTTTTCCACCGATGGAATATGAACCTTCTCTTCGGGTGAATGGGGATGTTTGATGGTTGGACCAAAGGAGATCATGTCCATGCCCGGGAACTTCTCGCCGATGATTCCACACTCCAGCCCGGCATGGACAGCGCCGACTTCAGGCTCTTTCTGGAAAGTTTTTTGGTAGACATTCTTCAGGATTTTAAGAAGAGAAGATTCGAGGTTGGGCGTCCAGCCAGGATAGCCCTGGGGCTGAATGACTTTGGCTCCGACGAGTTCGCACAGCCCAGCGATGGAGTCCCTGGTGGCGTCCAGAGCTGAGGCGATCGAGCTGCGGCTGCTGCAGATAATCTGGGCAAGACGGCCGGAGCTATGAACGATAGCCAGATTCGTGGATGTCTCGACAAGCTCTTTCATCTCAGGATGCATGGCGATGACGCCGTGGGGGAGGGTAAGAAGGAAATTGATGAGAGTCGCTTGAGATTCTTTAGTCAAAGGGTATTCCTTTTCTCCAACCAGGTTCTCAAAGGAGAATTTGGCTTCTTTCTCCACAGCCTTGTATTCGAATTGAATTTTCTCAAAAGCTTTTTGGAAGAAAGCGAGAAGCTGCTTTTTTTGCTTGGGGTCGAGGAGCAAATCTGCCCAGGCTTCCCTGGGAATGGCGTTGCGCTTGTTACCCCCTTCAATCCGGATCAGGGCAAAAGAGAATTTCTTCATGGCCTGCCAGAGGAGGCGCGCCAGCAATTTGATGGCGTTTCCCCGGCCCTGGTTGATGTCAAGCCCGGAATGTCCCCCTCTCAGTCCAAAGATTTTGAGCCTGTAGAGGTCTCCGCTGCGCGCTTTTTTCTTCTGCAAGGGCAAGGCGATCTCAGAGTCAGCTCCTCCGGCACAGCCGATGGTGAAAGCGCCTTCCTCCTCGCTGTCGAGGTTGAGAAGCTTTTTCCCTTTGAGAAACTCACGTTCGATCTTTCTCGCTCCGGTGAGGCCTGTCTCTTCATCCACGGTGAACAGAAATTCCAGAGGACCGTGGACCAAGCCCGCATCTTCCATGATGGCCAGAGAAGCGGCCAGCCCTATGCCGTTGTCAGAGCCGAGAGTGGTTCCTTTGGCCTGGACCCATTCTCCCCGGATTTCAGCCTTTATGGCATCTTTGCTGAAATCATGGACGATATCTGAATTTTTCTCGCAAACCATATCCATATGTCCCTGAAGAACGACTGTCTCTGCTTGCTCATGGCCAGGCGCGGCTTTCTTCCTGACGACGACGTTTCCGGCTTTGTCCCGTTTCGCCGTTAAATTGAGACGCTTGGCAACGGATAACACATAATCGCCCAGGGCTTTTTCGTTGCCCGAACAACGAGGGATCTTGAGGATTTCTCCAAAGTGTTTCCAAAGAAGCGACGGTTTAAGTCCTTCGAAAATTGATGCCATTTTTTAGCCTCCCATTCTCAATCAATTTTTTAGATAGAAAAAAATCATGACATAAAAATCATAGGGATTCAAGAAAAAATGTCTCACATTTGACTTTTCTTTTTTGTTTTCTTTAAAATTCATCTGCTTTTTTGCTCCAATTAACTGGAACGGGACATTGAGAACGTGCAAGCCACATTTTTTCTCAAAGGAGGGAGAGGATGAGAAATATGGTTGTGTTTTTCATGCTGATTTGGTTCCTTTTTGGTATTGTAACCGGTAAAGATGAGGTTTTTATCGAAAAGTTTAGATTAGAAAGCACGGGATTGCACCTTGGCCGGACTGTTCAGCCAAATAAATATTTTGACACTGTAGGCCGGAAAAGCGCCATCCTGGGGACAGAAAGCGGGAATGTTGAAATCTGGGTCTATCCCTACAAGGTTGTCCATAATTTTCAGCTTTATTTTCTGCTTGAAGAGGAGAATGAGATTGTTGAAGGACAAAAGGTAGCCTCCCGGATCGATGTTTATCCCCATCAGGCTATCCTGCGTTACTGCCATCCCTCCTTCACCGTCGAAGAGATTTTTTTCGCTCCTTTAGACGAATCCGGCGTTGTCATCCTTCTTGCTGTCGAAGCGCTCAAGCCTATCTCCATCGTGGCCAGCTTCACGCCTGACTTGAAAACCATGTGGCCCGCCGGCCTTGGCGGTCAATACAGCTACTGGGACAGCGAGAAGAAATATTTTGTCCTTTCTGAGGGCACAAGAAAAAATGTTGCCTTTGTCGGTAGCCCGGCAGGGGAGAGGTTTTCCTCGGGTCCAGCGCATGCCCTTCCTGAGGGCGACATGAAAATGAAAATCAGAGTGGCGCCTGAGGTATCCAAACGGACATTTTTCCCGATTTTTGTCTCAGCCAGCCATGAGGGAAGGCCGAAGGCGGATGAAGTTTATGAGCGCCTCGGGAAGAGTTTTCTTCAGCTTTACCAGGAAAGGTTTCGTCATTTTGAAAAATTGGCCAAAGAGCACCTTTCTATCCAAACACCGGAGGAAGAATTGAACCGGGCCTATGCCTGGGCCAAAGTTGCGGTTGATGAAGCGCTTGTCTGCAATCCTCAGCTGGGATGCGGGCTGGTGGCTGGCTATGGGCTTTCGGGAAGGAGTGAAAGGCCTGGCTTTGCCTGGTTTTTTGGAGGCGATGCTTTCTTCAATTCCTGGGCCCTCAACAGCTATGGCTCGTTTGATGTGACCCGGCAGGCATTAGGCTTCATCAGGAAAAACCAGCGCCAGGACGGTAAAATCATGCATGAACTTTCCCAGGCCGCAGCCTTCATCCGCTGGTTTGAGGATTATCCTTACGGATTTTACCATGCAGAGACAACTCCCTATTACATCGTCTCTCTGTCTGATTATCTCAACTGGTCTGGAGATTTGGAGTTCATCAAGGAAAGCTGGGCTTCAATGAAGAAAGCCTATCAATACATGTTGTCAACGGACAAAGATGGAGACGGGCTGATGGAAAACACAACCGCAGGATTAGCTGCTTTGGAGCTCGGGGCTTTCTTGAAGAACACAAAATCAGACATCTATCTGGCAGCCATATCTGTCGAAGCACACAAAGCTTTTTCTGAGCTGGCCTCTCTTCTGGGAGAGAAAAGCCTTTCCCTGGAAGCCAAAAAAACATACGAAAAAGCTCTGGAGGCGGTGCGCGAAAAATTCTGGGTGGAGAAAGAAAAGAAATATGCGCATGCCCTGACTGTGGAGGACAAGCCTTTGATGGAGACAACAGTCTGGCCTTTCATGCCTCTCTTTTTCAAACAGCTCCGCCAGGAGAGAGCCGATTATGTGCTGGATCTTTTCGCCTCAGCCGAAATGAGCACAGACTGGGGGATTAGGTCTCTTTCTCCGAGAAGCGCTTACTATGATCCCTTGAACTACAATTACGGCACGGTCTGGCCTTTTCTGACCGGCTATACCTGTCTTTCCGAATTCAACTATGGCCGCTCTCTTTCCGGTTTTTCCCATCTCATGAGCCTGGCCCACAATGCTTTTATCGATGCTTTGGGCTACTGTCCTGAGCTTTTCTCGGGTGAATTTTTCACTCCCATCGAGGAGGCTGTCTCCCATCAGGTCTTTTCCTCCTCCCCGGTCATTACCTGCCTGGTGAGGGGGCTCTTAGGTTTGAAGGGAAATGCTTTGAAAAGGGAGATCGAGTTCAGCCCAAGCTTGCCCGGGATGTGGAGGGGCTGCCAGATCAGAAATTTTTGCGTCGGGAAGGAAAATTTTCATTTTGACCTGGAGCGCTCAGAGAATAAGCTTGTTATCCACATAGAGCCCGGTTCCCAGCTTCTTTATCGCGTTCGACTCTCTCCCTCTTTAGGCTATGGAACACAGGTCAAATCTGTAAAGGTTAACGGAGCTCGGAAAGATTTCAAGATTGAAGAAACAGGCGGGGAAATTCGCTGTGTCTTCGAGCTCGAGGTGAGGGAGAAAACGCTTGTGGAGATCGCAACAGAAAAGAGCATCCTTCTTGACCTTGCCCCTCATTTTCCTAAGATCGGAGATAAAACTTCAAGCCTGAAAATTATCCGAGTGCAATACACAAATGACCTTTTAAAAATCCTTGTTGAGGGATTGAGCGGGAAAGGTTATACACTCACGCTCATCACCTCCCGACCCATAAGTTCGGTGAATGAGGCTGAAGTGCAGGAAGAGAAGGCTCTTGAAAAAAGAATAAAGATAGATTTTAAAGGGCCAGGGGATGAGTATCAGAGAAAAGAAATCAGCATCCAGTTTAAAAATTAACGATTTAATTTTATCGAATCTCTTCCCTTTTGGGTGGCTAATCTGAAAGCATCGCCAGAGTGGCCTCGCTCCCCTTCAGGTTTTTGACGCCAAATCGTCTTCTTCTTATAGGAAGCATCTTTTTTTCCATGATGAGAAAAGGGATTTGATAGAGTGAGGAAGGAAACGCTGGCCTCCGTCCCTCCGAAGCCCATGGTGGAGGGTGGGAGGGCCTTTGGCGAGGAGGGATGGAAACCAGCACGGTTCGAGTTGGCTTTTATCATCATAAGCTTTCATGGAAAAAAAGATGCTTACATTCTTGTATTTTTTGTTGACAGCCTCTTTATTATATAATAAATAAAAAGCTAACGATGGCAATCAAGATTTTGTTGGGTTATGTGCTTTGCTATCTATTGGGTTCGATTCCTTTCTCTTACCTTGTGGCCAAGATGGTCAAGGGAGTGGATATCCGGGTTGTGGGAGAAGGGAATGTCGGAGCACGAAATGTCTGGCATGTCGCCGGCAAAAAATACGGAGCCCTGGCAGCGTTGCTCGATGTCGCTAAAGGATTTGGTGCCTATTGGATTGGTTTTTTACTCGGACTGTCACCTTGGTACATCTGGCTCTGTGGATTTTTTGTTGTTCTGGGGCATGGATTTCCGGTTTTTCTTGGATGGAGAGGAGGAAAGGGAGCAGCATCAGCCATCGGCTTTCTCTTGGCCATGCAGCCTCTTATCATCCTTATCTCGGGCCTGTTGATGGGAATCGTTTATTTTCCCTTCCGAAAATTTCACCTTGCCGCAAGCGTAGGCCTGGCCAGCATTCCCATTCTCTGGTGGGCGGTTCTCAAAAAGCCGTGGGCCGAACTGGCAATTTTGCTTTCGTTCCTTCTTTTTCTGGGTCTCAAAAGGATAATCGATGAACCCTACATGAGACGGATCAAGCAGGAATCGGGCGGGTGGTAGAGGCCGATGCAATTTATTCAAGAACTCATCCTCTTTTTGCTCCTTGTCATTTTTTTTAATCTCCTTCAAAATCTCAGAACTCTCCGCACACAGGAAAATGCAAAGCTCAAAAAGCCTTTGCCCCTTGTTTCGGTGCTCGTCCCGGCGCGAAACGAGGAAAGGAACATTGAAAACTGCGTCTCCTCACTTCTCCAGGCGGATTATCCTAACCTGGAAATCATTGTCCTTGATGACAACTCGACCGATAGAACCTATGGGATTGCCCAGAAACTGGCCCGCCGCCACAGCAAACTGAAAATCATCAAAGGACAAGAGCTTCCTGTCGGATGGAACGGAAAAAACTGGGCCTGCCACCAGCTTTCTCTCGAAGCTCAGGGTGAATGGTTTCTTTTTACTGACGCCGATACCGTCCATAAACCTCATTCCATTTCAACCGCTCTGGCTGCGGCGCGAAGACGAAAATCCGTATTAATCTCGTGCCTTCCCAGGTTTATCGCCAAGACCTGGTCAGAAAAGCTATTTTTCCCTATTATCCATTTTGTCTTTGTTGCCCTTATCCCTTTTAAATTGATGGATTTCTCCAAACATACTAAGATTCCCTTTGCCATGGGACCTTTCCTTTTTATCAAGAGCGATTTCTTTTTTTCATGGGGAGGTTATGAAGCCTTAAAGACAGAAATTGTCGATGATTTGGCCATGGCCAAGAAAGTCAGACTCAATAAAGGACGGATTTCGATTCTGGACGGCACAATATTCATGGATGTAAGATTTTACACCTGTTTTAAAGAAGTTTGGAACGGATTTTCAAAAAATACCTATGAGGCCATAGGAAGAGCACCTCTCTTTTTGGCCCTGATTCTATTTGTGTGTTACTACTTATTCCTTTACCCTTACCTTTCTCTTTGGGGAGCTTTTGAATCTCACCAGAGCCTGGCGCTCCCTCTCCTTCAAGTCATCACCCTCTCTCTCATCAAGCTCATTTTGTCCTTGAGGTTCAAGACCAGCCTTATCTACGGCCAGCTCCATCCTTTTTCTGTGGTTTTTGTTCTCCTCATCCTCTTCAATTCTTTTCGCCTCTCCCTTTTCCGAAAAAAGTTCGAGTGGAAAGAGAGGCTTTACCCTGTCGAATGAGCCCTGGGGGTTCGCATTCTGATAGAAAAGGAATCATAAAAACTTCTCTGTTTTTGCTTATCATTTTTTTGCTCGCAGCGGCTATTCCCAGCAAGAATCAAAAAGCCTTAAGAAAGATTAAGATCATCGCCACAGTTTTCCCCCTGATGGAATTTTGCAAGGCTGTTTCAGGGGAGAGGGGAGATGTCAGCCTCCTCATTCCCCCAGGCGCCGAGGTCCACACCTGGCAGCCCCGGCCGAGCGATATCGTCAGGCTCTCTTCAGCCGATCTCTTCGTTTATACCGGATTAAACATGGAACCTTGGGTTGACGATGTTCTGAATAGCCTTAAAAATCCTGCTTTAAAGGTTCTTGAGGCTGGCCAGGGAATTCCCATTATGGAAAGCGAAGCGCATACTCACGATCATGGTCACAAACAGGGACCTCGAGATCCCCATATTTGGCTGGATTTCGTGTTTGACCAGAGGATTGTCGAAAGAATTGCAGAAACGCTTTCTGAGATAGAACCCGGCAGTAGCTTGTTTTTTGAACAAAACGCAAAGAGCTACAAAAGAAAGCTCCAAGACCTGGACCAGAAGTACCGAGAGGGATTAAAGGATTGTGCCCAAAGAATTTTCATCGTTGGAGGCCATGCGGCTTTTGGCTACCTGGCGCGAAGGTATAACCTGGAGCAGATTTCTTTATACGGATTAAGCCCGGATGCCCATCCCACACCAAAAAAGTTTGCAGAGATTGTAGATTTAGCCAGGAAGCATAAGGTCGAAGTCATCTATTTTGAGATTCAAGTCAGCGACAGGCTGGCAAGAACCCTGGCTGAAGAAGTTGGGGCCAGGACGCTTGTCCTGAATCCCGGAGCAAATTTGACCAGAGAACAGCTCAAATCGGGAGTGACATTTTTTGATATAATGGAGAAGAATCTGGAGAACTTAAAAAATGGCCTCGTCTGCAAATGAGTCCCCAGCATTAATCACTGTCACGGATATCTCCTTCAGCTACGGCTCTATCAAAGTTTTAGAGGGTGTGACATTCAAGATTCTCGAGGGCGACTTTTTGGCCGTTATCGGCCCCAACGGCTCCGGGAAAACAACCTTGATCAAAATTATCCTGGGACTTCTGAAGCCCTCTGCAGGCCAAGTCTTAGTTCTTGGAAAACCTCTGGAGGAGTTTATGGCCTGGAGCAAGATCGGCTATGTCCCCCAGAAGGCAACTCATTTTGACCCCTTCTTTCCAGTGTCTGTCAAGGAAGTTGCAGCCATGGGGCTTCTTTCCGTCAAGAAATTTCCAAGACCGAGCAAGAAGGAGGAGGAACTTTACATAGAAAGAGCGCTGGAACAAGTAGGAATGGAAAAATTCAAGAACTGGCGAATTGGAAGTCTTTCTGGAGGCCAGCAGCAGCGTGTTTTTATTGCCAGAGCCATCGTCAATCAGCCTCATGTTCTTTTCTTGGATGAACCGACAACCGGTGTGGATGCAGAGACTCAAGAGCGTTTCTACGACATGCTCGATTCTCTGAACAGGAAAGAAAGTATTACCATTGTCCTCATCACTCATGACATTGGAATTGTCAACAGGCATGTGAACAAAGTGGCCTGCATTAACCAAAAACTGGTTTACCACGGCTCCCATTCTGAATTTTGCCGCTCAGAAGCCTTTAAAAAGATGCTCGCGGCAGGGAACCATGTTATCTCCCATCGCCATTAAGTTGCCAGAAATGGATGCCATCCTCAGCTACGGATTCTTTCAAAGAGCGCTTCTGGCAGGAGTTTTCATCGCTGCTGCCTGCGCCTTACTCGGTGTGTTCCTGATCCTGAGGCGGGATGCGATGGTCGGTCATGGGCTTGCCCACGTCACTTTTGCCGGAATCGCCCTAGGGCTTTTCTTAAAGATCATCCCTTTAGCCACGGCCTTGGTCATCGCCATTTTGACAGCACTGGGAATCATGAAACTCAAGGAGAAGGCAGGTCTCTATGGAGATACAGCGATTGCCATTTTCAGCAGCGTGGGCTTTGCCCTCGGGATTATGCTGGTGACTCTTGCGCACAGCTTTAACGTGGACCTTTTCAGCTACCTTTTTGGAGATATTCTCACTATTGATGCAACAGAAGTTTACCTTTCCGTCGGGTTGGCCGCAGTGGTTGTTTTGACCGTCATATTGAACTACCGCAGATTTATGTATATGACCTTTGATCGTGACGCGGCTAAGGCCTCGGGAGTTAAAGTCGAACGTCTTGATATTCTCTTAACCGTGTTGACAGCAGTGACAGTCGTTCTGGGCATGAAAGTCGTTGGAATTCTTTTGGTCTCAGCACTGGTGGTTATTCCCGCGGCCGCAGGCCTTCAACTGGCATCCAACTTTAAACAGGCCATCATTCTCTCCTCGGTCGTCGCTCTTGTTTCTGTATTGGCGGGTCTGTTTCTGTCTTTCTTTTTGGATTTTCCAGCCTCAGGGACTATCGTCGTTCTTTCTTTTCTATTTTTTGGCGGCTTCTTTTTTTTGAAAAAAGGGAAGAGGCCTCTTTAAAAATATCGGCTCTCTTCCATTTTGTGTGGGTGAAGGAGATGTGGGTAACAAAGAGCCTCTCAGAGATGGCCGAAGCGACCATTGAAGGCTCAGGCAGATTGGCTTGAAGGTACGCCGCTTTTGCCCCAGCGAGCCAAAAGCGGCTCGGTTCAAGGCTTCG
>CAZJYC010000030.1:0-27948 GCA_964550165.1 uncultured Eubacteriales bacterium | reverse complement strand
TCCCATCGTCATGAATGATAAAAAATAGTGGGCGTGGCTGTCAAGGTGAGCAAAAAATTTCGGAAGGTGGGCTAAAAAGTCTTTGGGAGTTATAAAAGCATCTAAAATCCGATAGACCTCTCCTTAGAAAAAATCATAAAAAATACTCTGTCGCAGTCTTGGCACCCATCAAAAGCTCTTGGGAAGCGACCTGAGGCGGTGGCGGTCTATCAGCGACAAGGCTTAGCTTGAGGTGGTTAATGATACGGTCGACTAGGGAAGAGTTGGTGCGGAAAGAAATGACCTTCATTTCTCCCTGGCAGTTGGGGCAACACAAGGGATTGACCTAATAGACTTTTCTTATCATTTCCCCCCAGCCCTGGCGTGGGGTCCTCGGGCTCTCCTCGGGCATGAAGAATGAGCCAAAAGTCTGAAGAAGAACCTGAAGATCGAATTCCCCCGGAAAAGGTAACCAAGTAACCAGCCTTGCACATAACCATGTCCACAGAAGTTAACAATAAGAATAATCTTACGTAAAGCGGAGTTGTCTCAGGATAAGTCTTGGTCAAAAAGCTGGCTCAAGTGCGACTTGAGAGCCTGGGGCGATACTTCTAAAACCGCTTGAACGGCGCACCACGGTCAATCGTCAGAAGTGATCCTGTGAAAAGAGTATTTCAACAGTCTCCCGGGGAGGTTGTCCCTCTTACGTCGAATTAACCTAGCCGTTGGACAACTTCATCGATCATGATCAATAGATACGGGCTTCGCACCGCCAATGCTCAGCGTCAAGCTTTTGTCTGCATCTGATGTAACAAAGCAGAGGCCTACCTTAGCCTTGGCGGAGAGAATAAGTTTGGAAAGGTCGTACTTCACCTTAGTTCCATCAGCCGCGCCAAACTCAATCGTTTCTATGCCGGCCCAAGAACTGTCAGTGTCAGATTTTGGAAAAAAGTGGCACCACCTATCGATGGAGTAAGGAGCAACTCCAGACGGGACATAAATCTTATTCAATGAACCACGAAGCACAAAGGAGGAGAAGGGCATTTCTGTTGGTTCATTCGCCTCTATCTCAATTAACACGTATTGCTCGCGGTCAGCAGCTTTTACCATCTCTGACTTCTGCAGTTGCGGTATATGGCTTAATACTTCGTTCACTACCCTGGCCCGTACAAATCTAATAGATGTGCAACCTTGAGCTGAAAAGCCAAGGTTACTTGGCAGACCCGCCGACATAAAAACCAGGCTTATAAGCAGTAGCGATATCAATTTATGTTGCATTTTGCCATCCTTTAATGTTGATCTGTCTACTCAATTAGTTAACCTGACGAACAGGCTAACCTGAAGCAATACACTAAAGTTGATTATCTTTATTATATACCGCACGATTATAAGAATTTCACTTTCGGGATGAATAATAATTTCGTTTTTTGCTTCGCTGGGCGAATGATCATTCAAACATTGATTTTGCCTCACCCCAGCGTGGAGGATGATAAGTCGGAGCGTCGGCGCTTGTCAAGTTAAAAGCAAACCAGCAGAGAAGGCTCAGGAAGCCGCGGACAAGCCAAAAAGCGCTTGAAATCAAGCAGACTTCTCCCTCCCTTGTGAGGAAACGATCATGATAAATATTCGACCGAGGTCTCAGCGCCCACCAAGAGTTCTTGATAAGCGAGGTGAGACAGAGGAGGCATAAGAAATTCCTTTTCGGCTGTGGTGGCCGGGTGAGCTCCTTTGTGTCGATTTGCGCGTCCAACCATTGTGAGAAGTATAAAGCGAGGCTCTAAGAAATGACAATGGCCGTTTGGAACTGCTCAGGCGGGGTAGGAAACCGCGGATAGGCTCAAAAGCGCCTGGAATCGTCCGGACTTCTCCTCCCGGCGGGAGATTCTTGGGCATTCTTCCTCAATGAGGATGAGTTTCTGCTCATTCCCCTTCGACCTTCGCACCTTACCGCTGTGGGCATTGGCGTACAGGCCGAGGTAGGGAATGGTCACCTGCCCCTTCTCCGGGATATGAGAGGTTGCCCGGGCGATGAACTCCAGATAATTCATCCGTTCTACTTCTTCGGTGTCTTTCCCATACTGGTAGAGAGAGGACAATAATTAAAAAGTTTTTAACAAATTCTTCAAGATTCTCAGTGCCACCTGTTTAGCCCGCCGGCCGCTCTCTCTGGCCGGGCCAACGCAGGAGGGGCATCCTTCCTGGCAGGGACAGGCCTGAATTGTCTTCAAACACTGCTCGAGGAGCTCTTTTTCGAGGTCAAAGAGAGAAGGGCTCAGCCCTATGCCGCCAGGGAAATTGTCGTAGATGAAGATGTTGGGTTCGAAGGCGATGTCCGTGAACACAGGCTGCCCTTCCTCGCGCATAATCTTCAAAGGGATATCCCGAGGAGGAACAGACCTTCCGGTGGTGTTGTCGCCGATGGAAACTCCGATATCGTGGATATCGCACATCATGAACAGGGGAGAGACATGGTGGAGGAGATAGGCCAGGCCAAAAAGCCCGTTGATTTTCTGCTCTGAAGAGAAGGGAAGGGTATGGAAGACTTCAGAGGGGATGGTCAGCCAGTAGGCTGTGGTGTGCATTTCGTTCTGGGGAAGGCTCAGGTCGCCTGAGCCCACGTTTTCCATGGTGTGGAATTTGATTTTCTTGAATCCCACAACCTGGGTTTCCACATGGACTTCGCCATGGCAGATGGAACACCTGTCAAGGCCTTTTTTATCGAAGACATCGAGGATTTTGATCTTGGTGTAGTCGATAGCGTCGGTAAAATAATCGACATCTGTTTTTTTGACGTAGGCTTTTCTCTGGTCATAATCGAGTTTATCCACAAAGTACTGGTCTCCCTCGCAGATGTAGATGGCTTTGGGATGGAGGGTGGTCATGGCTGAGGGGAAATCCACCTCGGCAATGGCCTTGCTCTTTTCTGTTGTATCCACGACCACGAAATTGTCAGAGCTGATACTTCTCAGGCTGACGCCGTCTGCAGGATAGGCATCCGAAGTCCAGAACCATTTGTCTTTGGAGTGATGAACGAGTTTTTCTTCTTCAAGAAATTTAAGGATCTCACCGATTTCTGCCTTTCCGAACTTTTCTCCGTCGGCAAAAGGAAGCTCAAAGGCCGCGCATTCGATATGACTGACCAGGATGGAGAGGTTATCCGGGTTGATCAAGGCCCTCTCAGGAGTTTTTAAGAAAAAATAATCCGGATGGTTGACGATGAACTGGTCGAGCGGCGCGCTGGAGGCGACCAGAACCGCAGCCGATTTTCCAGCCTTCCGGCCGGCCCTCCCTGCTCTCTGCCAGGTGCTGGCGATTGTCCCGGGATAGCTTGCCAGAACGGAGACATCGAGGCTGCCGATATCAATGCCCAGCTCCAGGGCATTTGTCGAGACAACGCCTCTGATTTTTCCCTCCCTCAGGCCTTTTTCGATCTCCCGCCTTTTGAGAGGAAGATATCCGCCTCTGTAGCCGCGGACCAGGCCCTCGTCCTTGATGGACTTTTCGATTTCCTGCTTGAGGTAGGTGAGAAGGACCTCAGTGATCAGCCGGCTCTGGGCGAAGACAATAGTCTGGAGGTCGTTATGGAGAAAAACAGAAGCCACCCGCCGCGATTCATTGACGTAGGAACGCCGGATGCCCAGAAAGCGGTTGACCACAGGAGGATTGTAGAAGATGAAGTATTTTTCTCCTTGCGGTGACCCATTCTCGTCGACCAGAGCCACCGGCTCTTCAATCATTTTTTCGGCCATCTCCAGCGGGTTGGCGATGGTGGCTGTGCAGAGGATGAATTGAGGCCTGGAGCCGTAGAACGATGCGATTCTTTTCAGCCGTCTCAGCACATTCGCCAGATGGCTGCCGAAAATTCCGCGGTAGTTGTGGAGCTCGTCGATCACCACGTATTTGAGGTTTTCGAAGAGCTTGATCCATTTGGTGTGATGAGGCAGGATTCCGGTGTGGAGCATGTCCGGATTGGTCAGGATGATGTGGCCCCTGGCTCTTATGGCTTTTCGCGCGTCCTGAGGCGTGTCTCCGTCATAGGTGAAAATCCGTATCTCCTCCGGAAGCCGGTTGATGGTTTCGTCGAGCTCGGCTCTCTGGTCCTGGGAAAGAGCCTTGGTCGGAAAAAGATAGATGGCCCGCGCAGAAGGATTCTTGAGAACGGCATCGAGCACAGGAAGGTTGTAGCAGAGCGTTTTTCCAGAGGCCGTGGGAGTGACAACGGCGATGTTTTTCCCTTCCTTGAGCAGGTTCCAGGAAAGATGCTGGTGGGAATAGAGCTTCAAGAAGCCTTTGTCCTTTAAAGCCTCGACAAGGGCAGGATGGACCTCAGGAGGATAATCGCAATACTTCCCTTCCCGGGCAGGGATGTGCTTTATAGTCCGGATGGAGTCATCTTTGGCGTGCATCTCTTCCAGGATTTTCAGGGATTTGATTAGATTTTCCTCTCGTCCCATGGCGGCTGTCCTCATCTGCTCATCTTGCAGATTCTATATTATTATTTTTCCAAAAATACGGTCAATGCCGATTTCAAATTCTTTTCGAACAATTCAAGCCTGGCATTCGTTTTAAAATGGAACATAGCTTTCCAATCGCCCGAAAAATGTGAAGCGGGGGTTTTGTCCTGTTTTTTATCGCTTGCGGGTCATCTTCTGCCAGTTTCCCGTCGAGATCACGTTCGGGTTGAATTTCGCGCTGTCGCTGAAGACGTAATCCGTGCCGTTTGTCCAGGCATTTTCGTATCCTGTCGGTAGATCGACGTTCCAGTTGTTGATAGGATCGACATAGGTATCGACGCCGCGCAAAGCCTGGGTATAGTTGTCGAACATCCGGTCCTCGGCGGCGCTGCGGTTCTGGTAGGTCTGCCAGATGATGTCATTGCACTCCTGGAGGGTCTGCCGGATCTGCTGGTAGCGAGCGAAGATCGCCTGCTGCTGGCGCAGCTGTTCGCGCGTGATGACGGCGCAGAGCCTGGTGTAGCTCACGATCCAAACCGGGTTCATAAAGCGCGAGTAGAGGGCAATCTGGAACTGCCTGATCTTGGCCGGCATTTCCTCGGCCGGAGCGCGGAAGCTGCAAACCGAGGGCGACCAGTAGATGTTCTGTGAATACATCCCGGACAAAGTAGGCGTATTGGTGATGAAGTAAAAGATGCTGGCCGTGAAATCCTCGACCATCCGGAGGCCGTTTTGGATGTACTCGACCTTGACCCGCCCAGCGTCGCACCGGGTCTGGTAGGAAAAGGTGAACGGCGAAATCTGGCCGAAGATGTTGAGCATAAGGTTTTCCTCAGCCAGGGCCTGCTGGGCCATGCCTGGAAGAGGCTGCGTTTCAATGACTTTCATCTCCCTCACACCCTGCCTGGCCTGGGAAATGAAGACTCCTTTGAGAAAGTCGATCGCACCCAGAGGCTGCATGATTGTCAAACCCCCCTGGGCGGATGAATATAGCTGCTGCTGGTCCTGCGACCAATACATGCGCAGGCCCGGAAACTGCTGGATGGCAGACTTCCCGTCGGGGCTCGTTATCATGTAGATGACGGATGCCTCAGGTGGGTGCTTGGCGAAATTCCAGGTGATGCCGCCATTAAAGACCCAGTCCTTGGGAACGAGGAGACGGAAGGCCTCCAGGCCGAGCCCCTGCTGGTCGAAGACGGTATGGCTGCGGAAGACAAGCGGTCTCCCGTCGGCCTGGCGCTTCTGGGACGCCGCATGGGCAAAAATCAGCATGGCAAAAATGGCGATAAAAATAAACCCGATAACGATGACGGCAGGAACGCGCTTCATGAAATTCCTCCTGATAATAAGATAACTTGATGATGCGGTGCACCTTCTCCGGCAGTTTGCTAAACTTACGGTCGGTCTGAATTTCACCTTAAGAAAGTGCACGGACGAATTATATAGGGATTGACCGTCACAAGCAATACGCAAAAATGACCGCGAAGGAGCAAAGCTATCGACTTTAAAGTCCTTTTTAAGCGGCTCAAGCCGGGCATTTATCTTAAAATGGAAGAAATCCTTTAAATTTTAAAGCATCTTTTTTCCTGTCATGAGAAAGAGATTTGATAGGGAGAGGAAGGAAGGCGATGGTTTCCGTCCCTCCGAAGCCCATGGTGGTGGATGGGAGGGTCTTTGGCGAGGAGGGATGGAAACCAGTACTGTTCAAGTTGCTTTTATCATCATCTGCCTTCACGGAAAAAAGATGTTTACTTTAAGTTTTATTGACTTGTCCGGAAAAAAAGGTGTGGTAAAATAGGTGCTCATGCTCGAAGAGATCAGAATCAAGAAGGCTGCCCAACACAACCTCAAAAAAATCGATGTCAACCTGCCGCGGAACAGGCTGATCGTTATCACCGGTCCGAGCGGATCAGGAAAGTCGTCACTGGCCTTCGATACGCTCTTTGCCGAAGGCCAGAGGCGGTACATCGAGTGCCTTTCTGCCTACGCTCGCCAGTACATCGAGCAGATGGAGAAGCCGGAGATGGAGTCCATCGAAGGCGTCTCTCCGTCCATTTCCATCGACCAGAGGACGATCTCTTCCCATCCCCGCTCAACCGTCGGCACGGTCACTGAAGTCTATGATTTTCTCAGGCTCCTTTTTGCCAGAGTGGGCATCCCCCACTGCCCCCGCTGCGGCAGGAAAGTCAGCTCGCAGACACCCCAGCAAATCCTGCGCAGAATTTCTGAATCCCTCTCAGGAGAAAAAGTTAAAGTCCTTTCTCCAGTGGTCAAAGGCCGCAAGGGAGAGTACCATCGCCTTTTGGAGAGATACAGGAAAAAAGGATTTCTCCGGGCCCGGGTGGACGGACGGCTGAGAGAGCTTGAGGAAACAATAATTTTGAAGAAGACACAGAAGCACAACATCGACATCCTGATCGATGAAGTCATCGTTTCTCCGGCTTCAGAGAGCAGATTGAAGGAAGCTGTGGACAGGGCTCTTGAGATTTCTTCTGGCGATGTTCTTTTGACCAAAGAGGATGGAAGCGAGACCTACTATTCTCTGAAATTGCTCTGCCCCTACTGCGAGATCAGCCTCCCGGAGCTTGAGCCGCGGAACTTCTCCTTCAACAGTCCCTACGGGGCCTGCCCCCGCTGCAACGGCCTTGGCTTCCAGACTGTGCTCGATGAGTGGGGGGAAATCGCTCTGACCGATGAGGTCTGCCCTCTCTGCCAGGGGAGCCGGTTGAAGAAGGAAAGCCTGGCGGTGAAGATTGGGGATAAAAATATCTATGAGCTGACCTCTTTGCCTGTTGGCGATTTGGTGGAGGATCTTATATCGCTCGAGTTTTCCTCTTCTGAGGAGTTGATCGCCTCACGGATACTCAAGGAGATTCTCTCCCGCCTTCAGGTTATGGTCGAACTGGGAATGCCTTACATCCAGTTATCCCGGACAACGGCTTCCCTCTCAGGCGGGGAGGCTCGACGGCTTCGGCTCGCAGCCCAGATTGGCGCCCGGCTTCGGGGTATCCTCTATGTCCTCGATGAGCCCACCATCGGGCTTCACCAGAGAGACAACAAGCGCCTGATATCCTTTTTGCGAGAAATCAGGGATCTGGGGAACTCGATCGTCGTTGTTGAGCACGACGAGCAGACCATCCGCTCGGCGGATTTTATCCTCGATTTGGGACCCGCTGCCGGAGAAGCAGGCGGATTCAAAGTGGCAGAAGGGGATCTGAACACCATCCTCTCTTCGCCCGATTCTCTGACATCCCAGTATCTGAGAGGAGAAAAGTCTATTCCAGTCCCTGAGAAGCGGAGAAGGCCCAAAGCATGGCTTTCGGTTCTGAAAGCCTCTGAGCATAATCTGAAAGATATCGACGTTAGGCTACCGCTCTCGGTCATGATTGCCGTGACAGGAGTCTCGGGCTCAGGGAAAAGCACCCTTATTTACGATATTCTTTTTAAAAGCCTTCAAAACATTCTCTATAAAGCCAGGCAGAAAGCCGGAAAACATCAGGAGATTCAGGGGATTGACCAGATCAACAAGGTTGTCTCAGTGGACCAGAAGCCCATCGGCCGCACGCCCCGCTCCAATCCAGCCACCTACACGGGAACGTTTACTCCTCTCCGGCAGCTTTTCTCCCTCACCCCAGAGGCCAGGATGAGGGGCTATTCGGCCAGCCGCTTCAGCTTCAATCTTGCGGGCGGGCGGTGCGAGGAATGCCGGGGAGCCGGCGTGAAAAAAATCGAAATGCACTTCCTACCTGATGTCTTTGTCACCTGCGACCGCTGCGGCGGCAAGCGCTACAACCAGGAAACTCTGGCTGTCCGCTACAAGGAAAAAAACATCGCCGATTACCTGGAGATGACTGTGGATGAAGCCTATGAGTATCTCAAGGCCCACCCTATGCTCAAAAGAAAATTGGGAACATTGAAGAGGGTGGGAATGGGCTATATCCGGCTGGGGCAGCCGGCGCCCACTCTTTCCGGAGGCGAGGCTCAGCGCATCAAGCTGACCAAGGAGCTGAGCCGGAAAAACAGCGGCAGGACACTCTACCTTCTGGACGAGCCAACAACCGGCCTCCACTTCGATGATGTGCGCCGCTTGCTCGAAGTTCTTTCCGAGCTGGTGACATTGGGCAACACGGTGGTCGTCATCGAGCACAACCTCGATGTCATCAAATATTGTGATTATGTCATCGACCTGGGCCCTGAGGGAGGCGAAGAAGGAGGCTGGATCGTTGCCCAGGGGACTCCGGAAGAGATAGCCGATGAAGCAGAATCCCATACGGGCAGTTTTTTGAAGAGAGCGCTGAGGAAGGAAAAGAAACGTAACTCTTTAAGAGCTTGAGCTCTTTTAGAAAAATTTTTTGTGAACGAGGAGGAAAGATGAAAGGACAAGGAATTCCGAAGAATCTCTTACTGGGCCTCATTGTTTTATTTTCATTCATCATGGTTTCATGGATTTTTGCAGAAAATGCCCAGCCTGTGGAAGACTTTGACGTTTTCGGCTGGCGGCTCATCGGTCCCTTCAGTTTTTCAGGGAGAATCACCGACTTTGCCGTTCCCCGCGGCCAGAGTCTAACCTATTATGCGGCCACAGCAACGGGCGGAATCTGGAAGACCGAAGACGGCGGGATTCATTTTGAGCCGGTCTTTGACAAATGCGGCAACATGAGTATCGGTCATATCGCCGTCGCCCCCTCCAATCCGGATATCCTCTACGTCGGGACAGGAGAAGCGCTCCATGCCCGCTCGAGCGCCCATGGCAACGGCATGTGGAAATCGATCAACGGAGGAAAGGACTGGACGCATATCGGCCTGGAGAAGAGTTATTTTATTCCCAAAGTCGCCATCGATTCCAAAAATCCAGACATCGTCTACGCCGCAGCAGAAGGAAAGCTCTACGACAACGCGATGGATTGCGAACGGGGTCTGTACAAAACTGTTGACGGAGGCAAGACCTGGCAGAAAGTCCTTGATTTGAAAGACAGAGGCGTGGGCGACTTTGTCATCGACCCGACCAGTTCCGATGTCATCATCGCTGCCGCTTACAAGACATACCGGAGAACATGGACGTTTATCGACCGGCAGGAAGAGAATCATTTTTACAAATCCACAGACGGAGGAAAAACCTGGAAAAAGCTGACCAGCGGGCTTCCTCTGGATATAAAAATGGGCCGGAACGGGATCGCCATCTATGAGAAAAACCCGAAGATCGTCTATCTGCGGCTTGACGAGGAAGTCAACCTTGGATTGAGCCTGAGGCCGGGGAGCGCCCTTTTTGCCGAAGGCAGAGCCTTTACCGACGATTATTATTTGAACAAATTCAAGACATTCAGGGTAAATCCCGAGATAAAAAAGCTGGTGAAATTCGAGCCCGTAACATTCGAGAAGGAAAAAGACCTCGTTGAAAAGCTGAACAAACTGATTCAGGACAGAGGTTTTCAGAAGAGAATCGGGATCGATTGGAAGCCCTTCCTCGACAAAGCCAGAAAAGTCTATAAAAACAAAGAAGAGATTATCCGAAGCATCGATGAGATCGAAAAGATCCTGAAGGCAGAAGAGAAAGAGGATCATACACCTGAGGTCAACCGGCTGGTCCTCTACCTTCTTTTTGCCGGTTCGGAAGGCATTGAATTCAAGGATGATGTGATGACTGTTACCGATATCACAAAGGTCAAGATCAATCCTGAATTCAAGGACCTGGTAAAGTTCGATCCTGAAAAAATAAAAGACGAGAAAGACCTTGCCCAGAAGGCCAACGAGCTGCTGAGAGACGCAAACCTTGTTGGGATGCTTGGCATTGACCTCAAGCGGCTCAGAGAAAAGGCGAAAAATGTCTACAAGGACAAGAAGGATATCGTGGATAGAGTCAACAAAGCTGAAGACATGTTCACCAAATACGAGGAAGCGGGGATAAGGAATCAGCTGGAAAACAGGTTCATCCTTGAAATTCTTTATGCTAGCGCCCTGAGGATCAATGAACCGGTGAAGAAATCCGGAGTCGTCTACCGCTCCGAAGACCAGGGCGAGACATGGACCAGGATGACAGAATATCAACAGACAGGAGGAAGCCAGGAGATCAACCCGACGGAGGCCGGCTATTACGGCAGGATGGAAGTCGACCCCAACGACGATAAGACTGTCTACATTCCTGAAGTTGTGCCGAAGATTTCAGGGGATGGAGGCAAAACGTTCAGAAACGTGACCTGGACAGGTCTCCAGAAATGCCATGTCGACACCCGGGTGATCTGGATCGATCCCCTCAACTCCAACCACATCCTCAACGGAAACGACGGAGGAGTCAGCGAGACCTGGGACGGGGGAAAGCACTGGTCGCAGAAAGAGACCATAAGCGCCCAGCAGTTCTATGATATCTCGGTCGATGATGAACTTCCGTACAACGTCATGGGTGGGACTCAAGACAACGGCTCCTGGATCGGGCCTTCCCAGAACAGAAACAGCTATGGTATCTATCCCTCAGACTGGACCTATCTTCCCTCCGGGGATGGTTTCTATGTGGTCAGGGATTGGTGGAATCCGGAATACATCTATTTTGAGAGCCAGTTTGGCGCTTCAAGGCGGATGAACCTCAAGACAGGGGAGATGATTTCGCTCGCACCCAGGACGACCGTTGAGGAAAGAGCGACCGGAAAGCCTCCCGAGAGATATCAATGGAATTCTCCCATCGTCCTCTCTCCCCATAATCCGGGCATTGTCTACGTCTGCTCCCAGCATGTGCACATGTCCAGGAGCCGAGGAGAAAGAGACACATTTGTGGCCATAAGTCCTGACCTCTCCAAGAACGATGAAGAGAGGATCGCACTTTCAAGAAAGACGAACCTTCAGTACGCCACAATCACGACCTTTGCCGAATCGCCGGTAAAGCCTGGCGTCTACTGGGCGGGGACGGATGATGGAAACCTCCAGCTCAGCATAGACGGCGGCCAAAACTGGCAGAATGTCACGGCAAGCTTCTACGACAAAAACGGAAAGCCCAAACAGGGAATAAAAGGGGCAAGGATTCCCTACGGGCACTGGGTGACCAGGGTTAAGCCCTCGGCCCATGATTTGAACACCTGCTATGTCACCTATTCCGGCTACCGCACCCATAACGAGGACAATTCCTACATCTTTGTCACCCGTGACATGGGAAAGACATGGGAAGATTTAAGCTGCGGGATGATGAACCCTGTCAACGATATCGAGGAAGATCCCGATAATCCAAACATCCTTTATCTGGCAACGGACTACGGTGTTTTTGTGACCTTGGACCAAGGGAAAAGCTGGATCAAGATGTCGACATCAGCCCCGGATGTCCTCATCATGGACCTTGCCCTTCAAAAGAGAGAAAGGGACCTTGTCATCGGGACCTACGGCAGGGGAATCTATATTACCGATATTTACCCGTTCAAGCAGTTCAAACCAGAGGTCTTCGAGAAAGAAGCCTATCTCTTTGACATCAAGAGTACAATCCAATGGAACATGTTGGAAAGGAGAGGCCCAAGATACGGTGAATTCGCGCTGGTGCAGAACCCGCAGGCCGGCTCCACAATCTATTATTACCTGAACGAGCCGGCCAAATCGGTCCGGCTTGTCATCAAAGACCTTGAGGATAAGGAAATTCAGGAGTTAAGAGGAAATGCCAAGAAGGGGATTCAGAAAGCATTCTGGAATCTAAGGAAAAGAGCAGAACCTGAAGCCGACCAGAGGTTCCAACGGTTTGGCGGTTCTGTGGTGGAACCGGGTGTGTTCAAGGTGACGCTTATCGTTGATGACAAAGAAGTGCTTACAAAAAAATTAGAAGTTCTTCAGGATCCCATGCTAAAATAAAAAGCGATGGCTTTTAAAGATATTTCCGGCAACAGCCGTGTCAAGAAAATCCTGACCAAGGCTCTGCAGAGAAACAGAGTTCCCAATTCTCTGCTCTTTTGTGGGCCGGAGGGTATTGGGAAGAGAGAGGTCGCTTTAATTCTGGCCAAGGCTCTCAACTGTCAGAGAAGAGGCGACGATGCCTGCGAGATTTGCGCGTCCTGCAGGGCGATTCAGGCCGGAAATTTTCCCGATGTGATGGAGATTCTGCCTGAGGGGAACGTGCTCAAGATTGACCAGATGAGACTCTTGCGGAGTGTGGCCTATCTCAAACCCATGGTGGGCAGGAAAAGGATTTTCATTGTGGTCGAAGCTGAAAAAATGACCGAAGAAGCGGCCAATTCTCTGCTCAAAATCCTGGAAGAGCCTCCTCTCTTTTCCTACATCATCCTCATCACTCATAACCCTTTTCTGCTGATGTCGACCATCAAATCGAGATGCCAGATTCTGAATTTTCTGCCGATCTCAAAGGAGGATATCGAGAGGATTCTGGTCGACAACGGATACGAGAAAGAAAAAGCCAGAATCCTCTCCCTCCTTGTCCACGGGAATCTCAAGCAGGCGTTGAGCTTAGAATGGGAAGAAGTTCAGACAAAAAGAAATCAAGCCTGGCAGCTTTTCCTTTCTAGCCTCGGGGAAGAAAGAGTCTCTTCTTTCTTGAGGAATTACACCTCTTTGCCGAGAGCTTTGGCCAGGGAGGAGTGGCAGCAGACACTGGAAATTCTATCCTCTTATTGTCGTGATTTCATCTTGGTTAAAGAAAAGGGACAAGACCGGCTTCTGATGAATCCCGACTATGAGGGAGAGATCAGGAACAAGGCGTCCCGTCTGAGCTGGGAGCAGCTGATGGACTTGTTGGGGAATATCGATTCCGCCATCTATGGTTTGCAGAAAAATTTGAACGTGAACCTCCTTGTCAGTTCATTTCTTCTGAATTTTAAGGAATGGGACTATGTCTGAGATTATCTGCGTGCTTTCCAAGAGCACGGGAAAGATATTTCGAGCCAGAAAGGGCGAAGAGGAGCTAAAGAGGGGCGACCTGTGCATCGTCGAATCCGAGCTTGGAGGCGACCTGGCCGTTGTCATCGATACGGCGAGCGAAATATGCAATCATTCCAAGTCGGAGAAGGAGGCCGCCAAGGTCATCCGAAAGGCCACCGAAGACGACGAAAGTAAGTTCAACTGGCTTCGCAAGAAGGAGAAAAGGGCTTTTGAGTTTTGCCTGAGGAAAATCAAAGAACGAAACCTGCCGATGAAGCTGGTCATGGTCCGCTACTTTTTCAACGAGAAAAAAGGAATCTTTTACTACACTGCTGACGGCCGCATCGATTTCAGGCAGTTGGTCAAAGACTTGGCAAAGGAATTCAAGATGCGGATCGAGATGCGCCAGGTTGGAGTCAGGGATGAAGCCAAGATGGTCGGCGGACTCGGCGTCTGCGGACGAACTCTTTGCTGTTTCAGCTTCATGAAGAGTTTTGAGCCAGTCACCATCCAAAAAGCCAAAAAACAGCAGATTGTCATCAACCCGACAAAAATCTCCGGCTTGTGCGGGCGGTTGATGTGCTGTCTGGCTTTTGAAGACGAAAGCCGGGGCAGGATGTATGCCGAGGAAGAAAAGGTGGAAGAAGATTAAGGGAAAATTTCAGTTGTTCTGAAGGAAAGGCTTAAGTCTTACTGGGTCTTGGGAACCTTGAAATAGGATTTGCTGGAAATAGCGATAAGGGCTCCTTCCGCCGAGAATGCTTTGACTTGCCAGGAGTAAATTCCGCCTGCCTTGAGAAGGTTTCTGACCTCTTCCGGAAGAACGACAAAGCTCTCTTTTGTGGTGGTTGCCCACAGCGGAGTCCCGTTGTTATAGAGCGAGATTTTGTACTCAAGGTCTTTCTCTGATTTTGCCCATCTGAACTCGTAGGGAATCTCATCGATATCCATGAACGGGGAGATGAGGTCTATGGAACCACCCCTGACCTTCTCATCGCTGATTTGGAATTCATACGGAGCTTGCTTGAAGAAAGGCATAATAACCAGGACAACGACAAGAATCAGAGCGGCTGAGACTGCAGCCAAGGCCCACTGATTTGGGGTGAGGAAGGAAAAGATTTTTTCCATCCAGGCTTTCCCTCTTGCCTCTTCCGGCATAAGTTCGTCGGCAAAGATCTCCTTTCCTTTAAACTTGATGGCGCGGATGATTTCGTGTCTCTCGGTCATTTTTTCAAAGCAAGAGGGGCAATTAAAATAGTGTTCCTCGAATTTATCTTTTTTATCTCCGGATAATTTGTTCAGTAGATAATCATCGATAAGCCCTTCAAATTTGCATACTTTCATGGCGCTTTCCTTTCATTTTTCATTCCAATAATTTAGTCGAGAAATAGGGGAAAAAACGGAAAAAAATTCATTTTTTCAAGATTTTTTTCAGGAGTTTTTGGGAGTAATTCACCCGCTCGCTGACCCTCCTGGGGGAGATGCCCAGTTTGTGGGCCACTTCTTCTCTTGAAAGTTCTTGATAATAATAGAGATAAAGCACATTTTGGTATTTGGGCTTCAACTGTTTGATGGCATTGGCCATCATTTCGACCCTTTCTCGGTTTTCGATGTATTCTTGAGGATCCGGGTAGTCGGCCGGCTCCGGGATATGCTTAAGAACTTTGCTCTTCTGCCTGATATAATCGACAATCCTGCGGCTGGTTATGGTGTAGATGAACGTCCCGATCGAAGACTCTCCTCTGAACTCCCCTTTCTGGATTTTTTCTATGGCATTGGTGATGATCTCGTTGACGATATCCTCCCATTCAGGATTGGAGGACCCTAAGGATTTTCTGACTCTAAAGCTGATAACAGGGCGGTATTTGGTGTATATTTCTTCTAAGCTGAGTTCGGGTTTCTTATTTTCCACCGCAGTTCATTATATAGAACGGATGACATATTTGACAAGTCAAGAAATTTTGAGACGACCCCGCTCATCAGCTAGTTTAGTCGCAGGTAACAATCAAAAGTGAAAAAGTTTTCAAAAAAATTGTGAAAAAAACTTTGATTCAATTTTTTTCAGGTGGTGGCGACTAAAAAAGCGCATAAAGCAGAAATCGAAATGGATTTTGAGCAGATGAGGACAAAAGATCCTTCAGAAAAAAAAGCCATTCGCAAAAAAGAAATGACTATGGTTCTTGAAGGGGAGTGGAACAGAGCAACAAGGCGCTTTTTAGCAGAAAGTGAATTTGGCCTTTGCAGCTCAGGAGGAGTGAATCAACACCTATCTGTTTTTTCTGATAGTGGCAAGGACGTCGGAGGCTTCTCTGGAAGAGAAAATCTGGAGATCATCGGAAATTCAAATTCGCCGTTCGCCTTTGTCGTTGGAGAAGAAAGAGCTGGGCTTGGGTTTTTTTATCGGAATTTTCAGAGCAATACAGCCCGCAACGTCTTATGGGTGAAGGAAATACTGAGGCGCATAGACCATGAGTACGAGAAAATTTTTAAGGGACCATTCACCGCTGATGAGGAGGACTTTTTTGAGAAGCAGTTCTTCTTCAATTCGAATCTTCTCTATTTAATCGCGACCGCCTGCGAAGGTGAGGATACTTTATGGCATTCTCAGCTTGTGGCCAATTACTCTATGATGCTGACTAAAGCACTCGGGATTGAAGATAAAAATTTCCTTGTCAATATCCAGAGAGGTGCCTTGCTTCATGATATCGGGAAGATCGGGATTCCTGAGAGCATTCTGGGAAAGGCAGGGCCTCTGACGAAGCGTGAGCGGGAGATCGTTAAAGAGCACCCGGTCTTAGGCTACGAGATGATCCAGGAATTTGATTTCCTGAAAAGGGCGGCCCTTGTTGTTTTATTTCATCATGAGAATTATGACGGCAGTGGCTATCCTTATGGCCTGGTGGGAGAGGAAATTCCGCTTGAAGCCAGGATCTTTTTCCTGGCCGACACTCTCGATGCCATGACTTCTGATAGGCCCTACAGCGAAGGGAAAAGTTTTGAGGAAGCCTGCCGGGAAATTGAGAAAGCCGAAGGCAGTCAGTTCGACCCTCTCCTTGTCGATGTCTTCCTTTCCATTCCCATAGAGAAATGGCAGAGCATAAAGGCGCGAACTCAAATCAGCCTGTCTTTTGCAACAATCCACTGATCTCGAGCCCCTTCTCTAATCCCTGATTTCCAGCTGAGGCTTTTTTCCTTTAGAAGCCTGCGCAAAAGCCTTGGCACACAGCTCAGCCATATGAAAAATTTTATAGTCAGGGCTCTGGCTCAATAGATTAGATCTCAGTTGAAAAAGGCAGCCCGGGCAGTCGGTGGCGATGAGCTTGGACTCGCTTTTCTGAATTTTTTCCTTTTTTTTCTCCCAGATGCTGTCAGAGAGCTCTGGATTTTTCAAGGAGAAAACACCGCAAAAGCCGCAGCAGGACAAAGGTTGCTCCTCCTCGATAGGTTTAAACCCCAAGATCTCCAGCATTTTTTTGGGCTCATCCTTAAGTTTGAGGACATTCAAGGAATGGCAGGGATGGTGATAAAACACCTTTTCTTTTTCCTGAGAACTGGCTTTTTCCGGGAGAAAGCCTTTTTTTACCATAAATTCTGTGAAGTCATAGATTTTGTCTGTCCAACGCGAGGCTTCAGCGTTCAGCTGAGGATAAAGTCTTTTCAGGATGAAGTTTCCGGTGGGGCAGACAGTGAGGATATAGCCGGGATTCTCTCTGGCGAAAGATTCCAAGTTTTTTTCGGCGAGCTTTTTCACATCGCTCATCTGTCCCAGATGAAGGCCGGGCGCTCCGCAGCAGACCTGCTCGGAAGGACAGACCACAAGGAAACCTAACGAAGAAAGGCTGGCGAAGGCGCTTTCCCGGATTTCGGGAAAGAAGAACTTGACCATACATCCCTGAAAGAGGTAAACCTTTGCACCCTTTTCCTCTTGTGGAACATGTTTTATTTTCAAATTTATGGCAGGAAAAGATTTCCCTTTTGCCCGAGAAAGCGGAAGATTTCTCAAATAGCCGTTTTCGAGCCAGGGCTTCTGCAGAGCAGAGAGAAACTTTGCAATCCTTTCAGTCAAGGCTCTCTGCCTGAAAAGGCCTGAAAGAGCCTTATCCCATAATCGGAGCTTTCTCCAGGTCTTCAGTTTCTGGATAAGGTCACCCGTGGGGATTCCGACCGGACAGAACTCTTCACACTTTTTACAGTCCGCACAAAAATCAAGCAGGCCGGAAGAATCTTTGGAGGAACGGGTTATCAAAGTCAGCAAAACGCCGATTCCACCGGGGTAGACAGGTCCGCCGAAAACATGGCCGCCCAGAGACTGGAAGACAGGACAGACGAGCATGCATCCGCCGCACTTCAGGCAATAGAGGATTTTATCCAGGTCTTTATCCTGGCTGATCTTGAGCCTTCCGTTGTCGAGGATGATGATATGGAGCTCTTGTGGCCCATGGGCACCGATAACCAGTTCTTTTTCGATATCCGTGGTCCGGCTGGGCCCGGTGATGAAGGAGACATAGGATGTCAGCTTGAGGCCTGAGGAGGCGAGAACAAGGACTTTGATAAGGGTGATAGCCTGCTCCAAGGTTTCGACGAACTTTTCTGCGGTGACCAGAGCGATATGGACGGGAGGCAAAGAGGTTGCCAGCCGGGCATTGCCTTCGTTGCTGAGGATGGCCAGGGTTCCTGATTCGGCTATGGCCAGGTTGGCGCCGGAAATTCCGACGTCAGCCTCGATGAAGTGCTTGCGCATCTCTTCACGGGCAAGCTTGACAATTTCCCTGGAGTCTGGAGGGACATTTTTTCCGAGGTGGCGGCTGAGAAGCTCAGCGATTTCCTCTTTGGTCTTATGCAGGGCCGGAGCGGTGATGTGGGATGGCCTCTCCTTGGCGAGCTGAACGACCCACTCTCCCAAATCCGTTTCGACCACTTTATAGCCCATTTTTTCCAAATAGGCATTGAGCTGAATTTCTTCGCTCACCATGGATTTGGCTTTGACGATTAACTTGGCCTTTTTCTCACGAATAATTTTTTCGACCAACGAAAGGGCTTGTGCGGCTGTCGAGACTTGATAAACAGAGGCCCCGGCTTTTGTCGCTTCTTCGGTGAATCTCTGGATAAGCTGGGAAAGCTTCTTGACGCATTCTTCCCTTATGGCCTTGGCCTTTTCCTTGTACTCTTCCCAAGCGATATCGCTTTTTGTAGCCTGGAATTTCTTGAAATGGTGGGAACAAGCATTCTCTAACGCTTTCTGGAGCTTGGGATTTTTGAGGGCTCTAATTACCTGTCGCTTTTTTTTTCGAGGGGAAAACAATCATTCCTCTTTCTTCAGTTTTTCGAGATAGACTTGGGGGTCGACCAAAAATTCTCTGGGTTTGCTTCCTTCCGAAGGGCCCACAATTCCTTCCTGCTCCATCTGATCGATGATCCTCGCTGCCCGGGCGTACCCGAGTTTGAGCTTTCTCTGCAGGTAGGAAGCAGAGGCCTGGCCTGTGGCCAGGACAAGCTCCAGAGCTCTATCATAGAGCTCGTCTTTCTCGCCCGTGTCCTCCCATTCGAAGCCGGTTTCGCTTTTCAGGGCTCTGACAATTTTATCGTCATAGACCGGCCTCCCCTGCTCCCTGGCAAACTTGACCAATCTCTGGATTTCAGGGACAGAGATGTAGGCGCAGTGGAGCCGGATGATGCGGGGATAGTTGGGAGGCATAAAGAGCATGTCCCCTAAGCCGAGGAGCTTCTCGGCTCCGGCTGTATCGATGATGATGCGCGAGTCAACCTTGGAAGGGACACGAAAAGCTATCCGGCTGGAAAAATTGTTTTTGATCGTTCCGGTGATGACATCGATCGAAGGCCGCTGAGTGGCCATCACCAGATGGATTCCCACGGCGCGGGCGAGCTGAGCCAGACGGGCAATGCAGTATTCCACATCTTGAGCTCCGACCATCATCAACTCTGCCAGCTCGTCGATGATGATGACAAGATAGGGAATGGGCTTAAGCGTTTCCTTTTCTTCTTCTGTCAACTTCCCCTTTTTCTCCTTCAGGATCTGCTTGACCTGCTGATTGTACTGTTCAATATTCCTGACCCTGAAAAAGCCCAGCTTCTGGTACCGTTCTTCCATTTTCTTGATTGTATCCAGCAAAATTGAACCGGCTTTCTTAGGATCTTTGACCACAGGACTCAGCAGATGAGGGATCCCGTCCCAGAAAGCAAATTCGAGCCTTTTGGGGTCGATGAGAATCAGCTTGACCTCGTCAGGGCTTGCTTTATAGAGGATGCTGGCAATGATTGTGTTGAGGGCCACACTCTTTCCTGTTCCTGTGGTGCCGGCGATCAAGAGATGAGGCATGACATCTAAGTCGCTCACATAAACTTCGCCGTGAATGGTTTTTCCCAGGGCAATGGTCAGTTTGGAGGGAAAATTTTGGAATTTATCGGATTGGATAATATCCCTGAGTTTGATGATTTCCCTTTTGTTGTTGGGAATCTCAACGCCGAGAGAGGATTTTCCTGGCATTCTCTGGACTCGAACAGATTCTGCTCCCAAGGCCAGAGAGAGGTCCTCGGTGAGATTGGCTACCTGACTGACTTTTATCCCGGGATAGGGATAGAATTCGTAGGTGGTGACGACAGGTCCAGGATGGTATTCCCTGACTTCTCCCTCGACGCGGAATTCAGACAATTTTTCCTCGATTCGCTGTTTTTTATCGTAGAGTTCGTTTTTATCAATCTGCTCCGAGACAGTTCCAGGATCAAGCAGGGTGATCGGAGGAAAGTTGTACTCTCCCTTTTTTTTCTCCAATTCAGGGAAAAGATATTTTTCTGGTGGAGGCGGGGGGGGAACAGGCTTCACCGGAGCAGGTTCCGGGGCAGGAATTATTTTTTTTTCTTTTTGTTCCGGCTTTATTCTCTCCTTCTCTTCGCGCAGCGTGTACTTTTCGATAACCTTTCGCCTCATTTTCTCCTGCTGCTTCGCTCTCTGGTATTGAGTGACCCTGATCCGGACTTCTTTGAAGGCAAAGCGGAAGAATCTGGATAAGAAGCTGAGGATATTCTGGACAGAGATTTTCGTGGAGAAGATGAAAAAGAGAACGAGCAGGGCAATGAGCACAAAATATGTTCCGAGATGACTGAAGTAGCGAATCAGGAAAGATGAGATGAGCTTTCCGAACAGGCCTCCCGCAGGAATATCCGCTCCTCTCCAGTAGGCGCTTCGAAAAATCATGGAAAAAAGAGAGCTCAAGGCAGGAACGAGAAAAAGAGCTCCGCCTGTTTTCAGGAAGAAAGGAGCTTTTCCTTCAGAGGAAAAAGTGAGGATTCCCAGATAAATGAGAGCGAAGCAGAGAAGGAAAGAGCCAAATCCCAAAATTTGGAGCAAGGCATCTGAAAGGAAAGCGCCAACCCTTCCGATAAGATTATGAATTTTATAGTCTGCTGGGGTTGCCTTAGCCCATCCAGTATTGGTCCAAGAAGGGTCACGCGAGTCATAGCTGATCAAGCTGAGAAGGGCAAAAATTGACAAAAAAATGAGGAAGATGCCGATGATTTCAGAGGACCTGATTCGCTTTATTTTCCTTGGCCTCCCGGATGGTTCTCCTGGCATATCCTGTTTGTTTTTTTTCATCAGGGAAATTATAGCATATTTGTCTTTTTTTCAGTTGGAAAAAAGAAGTTATAAAGGTCAACGAACTGGGAAATCGTGAGCTGCTCAGGCCGGAGATTTTTTTCTAATCCAAATTTTTGGTAAGCCGCTATGATTAGAGACAGAGAAAAGTTGAATCTTTTTAGGTTGTTGAAGAGAGTCTTCCGCCTGTGCTGGAAAGAGCCTCTTAAGAGTTTTTGGAAAAGATCTTCATTTTTTATCCGCAAGAGAGGTCGGCTTCTTTTTTTTAAGGAAATCAGGCCGGAATCGACTTGAGGCGGGGGGGAGAAACTTGCTGGCGAGACGATAAAATGGATTCTGGCAAGAAAATAAATCTGGAAAAGGATGGAAAGCGGCGCATAATTTTTAGACCCGGGCTGGCCGCAGATTCTTTCGGCCACTTCCTTCTGGATGAGGAAGACACACTCTGAGAAGAGTTCTCTCTCCTGGAGAACTTTGAAAAGGATTTGTGAGGAAAGGGAATAGGGCAGGTTGCCGACAAGCTTTACGTTTTTTTGGGATTTTTTTTCTGTGAGCTGCTTAAAATCGACCTTCAAAATATCTTTTTCCAGAATGGTGAGATTGGGGATGTTTTTTTTCCGCAGAAAAGGGATGAGAGATGGGTCTTTCTCGACAGCAACGACTCTTTCCGCTTGCTCTGCCAGGGGAAAAGTTAAAGCTCCTTTTCCCGCCCCTATCTCGATGATCAGGTCGTCTTTGCTGGGAGAGATTTGGTGGACGATTTTCCTCAAGACAGCGGGATTTTTCAAAAAGTGCTGTCCCAGGGCTTTGACTCTTGCTCTTTTTTTCACCCTTGGCTTGGTATTTCCTTTGTCTCTGTTTGTTTGATGAAAACAGCACAGGCCATGTCTCCGATGATATTGGTGGTCGTCCGGCACATATCCAAAAACCGGTCCACACCCAGAATCAACGCGATTCCTTCAAGGGGAACGCCGATTTGTTTGAGGACCATGGCCAGGGTGATGATTCCCGCAGCAGGGACGCCGGCTGCCCCAACCGAAGCCAGAGTCGCCATCAAGACGACGGTGATCTGGTCTGAGAGTCCTAAAGGGATACCGTAGATCTGGGCGATGAACACGGCGGCTACTCCCTGGTAGAGAGCAGTCCCGTCCATGTTGATGGTGGCGCCCAGCGGGATGACGAAGCTTGAATATTCCCGGGACACTCCGATGTGCTCGACGCATTCCATGCTCACCGGCAAGGCCGCGTTGGAGCTTGAGGTGCTGAAAGCGATGATCATCGCGTCTTTAACAGCTTTGTAAAAGCGAAGGGGATTCATCCGGCCGAGAAAGGCCACAGAAAAGCTGTTCATCGAGAAGGTGTAGAGCACGAGCCCGCCGACGACAACGAGAGAATATTTAAGAAGGGTGACGAGAATATGAACGCCGTATTGGCCAATGACAGCGGCGATCAGCGCCAGGACGCCCAAGGGCGCAATCTTCATGGCAATGTGCACAACTTGGATGATGGCATCGTTCAGGGCCTCAAGAACTTTAACCAGAATTTCTGACCTTTCCTTCTTGATCATGGTGAGGATGATGCCGAAGAGAAGGGCAAGGAAGATGACCTGGAGCATGTTCCCTTCCAGGAGAGATTTGATGGGATTGGCGGGGACGATATCCACCAGGATTTCTCCGAGGGAAGGTTTTTCTTCCAGCCTTTGCAGTCCGGCCTGGGCTTTAGACTCGTAGTTTTTATAGAGCTCCGCCTTCACTTCCTCGTTCAAACCATAGCCGGGGTTGACGATGTTGGCCAGAACGAGGCCGATCGATATGGCAATCATGGTTGTCAGAGTGAAATAGACTATCGTTTTTATTCCGATGCGGCCAAGTTTGCGGATATCGCCCAGGCTGGCTGTCCCGAGCATAAGAGAGACGAAAACCAGAGGAACGACGATCATCGTAATAAGGCGCAGAAAGATTGTCCCGATGGGCTCGATAAGGCGGGCCTTTTCACCGAAAACAAGCCCGACGACAACTCCCAGAACTAATCCGATGAAGATCCATGTGTGTAATTTGATTTTTTTTATTCTGGAAAAAGCTTGTTTTAGGGTGCTCATCTCAAACCCTGTTTAAAGCTGTTTTTAAAAACAGGAGTCCCATCATATCTTCTTGTTCTTTTGAAGTCAATTTGAGTTTCCGTCTAAATAATCTCCAGAAGCTTCAGGGCCATGATCAGTATGGCCGCGATCAGGATGATTCTGATGACTCTCTCTCCTTTTTTGGCAGAAACCTTAGCCGCCCACCACGCTCCCAAGGCATTTCCTGCACCCAGCGCCAATCCCAGCGTCCAGTTCACATTGCGGGTGAGAACAAACACAAGAAGAGCAGGAAGGGTGTAGATGAAAATGATAAAGACCTTGTGCATGTTGACCCGGACAAGGTCGAGCTTTAAAAAATGATAGAGAGAGGCCATAAAGAGGAACCCGACACCGACCTGGATAAATCCTCCAAAAAATCCGATGCCGAGCATCCCAGGATAAATGAGCCAGGAAATCTCGTGGCGGTGTCCCCCAGTGCTTTTTTGGCGATACGTCGCGGGCAGAAACATGGTGATAATGATCCCGATCATGACGTAACCCAGGATCTTCTGGAAGAGTTTGTCGCTCGTCCTGGCCGCGATGACAGCTCCGACTATCGCTCCAGGGAGGGTGAAGGCAGCCAGCTTCAAACTCTGTTTGAATTCATAGTATTTTTCCCGGCGGAAAGAAACGATGGCTGAAAAATTCTGGACCAAGATGGCGATTCTGTTGGTCCCGTTTGCCAGAGAGCCCTCAAGGCCCAAAAAAATGAGTGCGGGCAAATTGATTGTCGATCCGCCGCCAGCCATGACATTGAGAAAACCGCCGATGCACCCGACTCCGAAAAGGATGAGCAGCTTGAATATTTCATCCATTCTTTGGCATGGCGTCCGGATCAGGCTTTTTTCTTAGGCCATTTCTTGCGTCGGTCTTTTCCCGACCGACGGTTCTTCCCAGACCGTCGGTCAGGCCCCCGGTATGTAAAGGAGGCTTTCTTATTTTTCGTAGTCATGGGCTTCCCTCCAATTCGGATTTTTGGTCATCGTTGATGCTCCTGATTTTGAAACAGGAATGTAAAATTCTTTTCAGGAAAAGCATCCACCTGACTCTCTGATCGAGCAAGGTCGCACCTGGTGACTTTTAAATTAATTTAAGGTATCTTTTGCCTTTGTCGAATGGATCCAAATATTCTGCGATGCTGACGTTTTCTTTCAAGAGATCAACGAATCCTCTTTTCTTCTTTGGGGAAACGACTTCAACCTTAGGGTGAAGAATATCTGCCTCATTCTGCTCCCTGACCACAGCAATCCTTTTGTCGCTCAAGGCAACGATGCTTTTAACCGGATAGACGCCCATCAGTCTGAAGAATTTGTCCAAGAGCTCTGGGTCAAACAGTTTCCCTTTCTCGCTAGCCATGATCTCGTAGATTTTAAGAGGAGGGAAACTTTTCTTGTATGACCTTCTCTGCGAGAGGGCATCATAGACATCGCAAACGGAAACGATCAACGACACGGGATGAAGCTTCTGAGGAAAGGAGACCTTGGGATAACCTCTTAAGTCATATCTCAGGTGGTGCTCAAAGGAGACAACCACTGGCAGAATGCCCAGAGTATCTATGTACCTGAAGAGTAGCTCTGTCCCTAAAACGGTATGGTGTTTCATGATTTCAAATTCTTTCTCATCCAGCTTGCCTTCCTTCTGAGTGATTTTTCTGGAGATGAAAAGTTTGCCGATGTCATGGAATAAGGAAGCAATCCCGACGTCGATCACGTCATCTTTTGAATAGCCTAGCTTGGATGAAACAAACATGGAAAGGATGGTGACGTTCAGGAGATGAACAAAGGTGATGAGGTCTTTTCTTCGGAAAGTCGTCAGGTCTAAAAATTCCTGGTATATCCCCATCAGATTTTCCAGAAAATTGAAGACATCGAACCTCAGCTCCAGAAAATCAAGTTCTTTTTGGTCGACGACTGCATCTAAATGATCTCGAACTTTTTCCAGGGAGTTCTCATACTGTCTTACATAGCTTCTAATTTTTTTGACCTTCTTTTTGAGCTCAGGTGAAGGGGCTTTGATTTTGCCAACGGCGATGTTTTTTATTCCCTGGGAATGAAAATATTCCTCAGCATCCCGCTGAGCTTTTTCGCGGGGAGTCGTGAGGTAAAAGAGAAACTTGACCAATTCATCTCTCTGGAGGGATTGAAGAAAGACGGCTCTCTCGATCCCGCGCTCCTGGAGGTAATCGATCAAGGGCCTCAGTTTCTGGCTCATGTCAAAGAATATATCGTGTTCAAAAGCCAGTTCGCCTTGAATAATGCCGATGATAAGTTCCGGCTTGTCTTGGAGAATCTCCAACAGGCTCTTGTAGGCTTTATCTGCGAATTCATTAAACTTGGGATGTTCGGTTGTGTAGATTTTTGCGGCTTGGATGGCTGAGATGAAATTGGTTAAAGTTTCCTTGACCTTTTCACGCATTCCACTTCTCCAGAATCTTTAGTGCTTCTTGCCTTAATTTTTTATTCCAGATATATTTCTTTTGGCTGAGTGCTTTTAAGCCGTCCTTGGCTTCCTTAAATTCTAATTCCTGGATGATTCTTGCATTCTCGATAAGGATGCGGTTTTTGATGCCGAGCGGAGATGATACAGAAAAAAGCACTTCTATAGCCTTATCTTTGGAACTCTTCTCCCTCATTAAAATCGTCAGGGCTTCCCTCCGCAAGTCGTAATCTCCCTTTCCTAAGATCTTCAAAAGGAGTTCCTCATCATATGCGGAGAAGCTTTGCATGGCTTTTAAGGCCCTGACTTTTATCGGGCCAGCGCTAAAATAAAAAATGAATTTTACGGATTCCAGCGATAAAGATGAATCCACGTTTTCCAGGCTCTCAGTGATTTTATGGAGGAATTCGGAATCTGACGACTTCGCCAACAAATTCTTCTGGAAGAGATGCAGGCTGTCCGGGTAGAGCTGGAAAAACGTCTTCAAGATCTGGGAATCGCACATACTTTCTTTGAATATCTTATCCAGATAGGCTTTGACACCGATAAAACTCTCGCTCAAAAAGCTTTTAAAATCATCAAAATCTTGAGGGCGTCCCCCTGAAACTGCCTTGTCAACGACAAGGTTTAGAATGTTTTGACTGATTTCTGACGATAAGGATTCGCCAGCTAACTCGCTTCTTCTGTTCAAAACCTCCAGAAGATATTTTAGATAGGCAAAGTCTCCATCCTTGACAATATTCTCCCATTCAGCCTTGATAATTTCCAAAATGGTAATCAAGCGCTTCTTTCTTTTTTCATCATCCAAAATATTGAGGAGGATGTAGCGGTATTGTCTTCTTAAGAGATTTTGATCCAAAGTCAGCTCTTCAGCGGAGGAAAAGTCTCTGAGAAGAGAGGAAAGGGTTTGACGGTATATTTCTGAGATGACATCGCTTGTGGAACCAGTCAACAGGTCTTTTATCTTATTTCTGACCTTGGGAGTATGGCTGAGAAGACTTTGCTCCCGGAATTGCTTGGCAAAGGAGCCGGCGACTTTTTTCTCTTTTCCCTTGCCAGCCAGCTTAGAGAAAACCTGAAAGCTCAGTGTGTTAAAATTGTCATCGGTCAGAATTTCCTCGAGAAGCGTGGAGGCGACATCGTCGGCACGCAAATCTTTAAAGAGCTTTTCTCGGCCCTCGACTTTGGTTTCCCTGAGAACCTCGGCATTTTTGATGATGGCTTTGAGCAGTTCTTTTGAGCATTTGCGGAGCTTTTTCTTCTCGACATCCTTGAGAATGGTAAGAAATCGATCGATGTTTTCGTGGGTTTCTTCCTTTTCAAAGATGTCTTCAGTCTTGATATGCCCGACGACCCTCTCGAAATTGTCTGCGAGTTCTGTGATCTTTTGGGCATCTTTTTGCTCGACCGCTTCCTGCAGCAAGTAAGGCCAGATCTCTTTAAGCTCTTCGCCCTCGCCCTTCAAGAGTTCGAAATAATCAAGCTTTTCCACCGCTAAGTGAGAGATTTTTTCTTCAGCCAAAATATGCTGGAATCCTCCCTCTTTCAAAATATCCCTTGGGGAGAGATAGACTTTTGTCAGGAAAGCGCTTAGCTCTTCAAGGGTGATGCCTTCTCGAATTTCAATCGTCTTAATCCCGCGGAAATGAAATTCACGGGCCATTTCCTCGTAGAGTATTTCATTCTCAAAGAATCTTCCTTCCACGAGGAGGGAATGAGGGCTAAAACCGATTTTGAGAGGGGATGAGACCTTTAAGAGACTGTCGATTTTGTTTCGAACATCCGTGACAGACTTAATGAAAGTCGGATGGTTTTCAGGATAGATGGAAGCATTTTTTATGGAGAGTTTCAGAGCTCGCAAAAAGTCTTTTAAGGCCTCTTCGTAGTACATCGCCATTCCGCTTGAATTATTACCTTGCGGGAGGATTCATATTATCATAATGTTTGAAATCAATGAATTTATTTCTGCTCTTTTAAGCCATAAAGCTAATAAAAATTGCTATCCGAGTAAATACCCTCTATGGGTGATTCCCGGAGTGGTTTTTTTCGATTTTTTCTAACCCCTCGATAAAGGGTTGTCTCATCTATGAGTCCTTTTTTATCGAACAGCCATCGTTGATTTCCGGGTGAATGGCGTTTTATTCCGGAGAGGGTGAGACAAACCGTCACCTTTCAAGGTGAATGAATAAAAGGAAAAAATCATCGCTAAAGACTATTTACATCGATAGAAAGATTTATTAATTTTTTCGGCGGTGGGTTACAGTGATTGGTGCTGATTTTCCAAGATGCTTAGGCGATAAAAGGGTGTCTCCAGCTGAGGATTGTTTATCCATAAAGTTTCTTTGTATTTTGCTCTTTCCATAGAGAATAAGACTAAATTAGGATAGAAGAAAACGTAAATTTTTCTTCTATGCCGGAAGGGTGTTTTATGGATAAAGTTAAGATATATGTCTTTAAGCATTTTGAAAAAATCCTTGTTCTTTCGATTCTCCTTGGTATCGTTATCATCA
>CAZJYC010000029.1:0-28108 GCA_964550165.1 uncultured Eubacteriales bacterium | reverse complement strand
TGCTCAGTTGGGATTTTTTATCCTCGCGGGTGCTATGGCACTAGCGATTGCCCTGATCACAGTCGCCTTCCAGGCTGTCAAGGCAGCGCTATCTGACCCCATAAAAACCCTTAAGTATGAGTAACGGAAGCATTTTTCAAAAGCTTCTCGGTTAACCTCAACGATATCCTTGATCTCTATAACGACATCAAGATTAAGGCTGACAGCTAGTTCGACATAAGCGTTTACAGCTCCCGGGATGGCAGGTTTCAATATGGGTTTGTATTAATAAGACAAAATTTCGTATACTTCGATGAGCGAAAAACCAACAATGTCCCAGAAAAAAAACAAGCAGATGACTCGGTGGGGAGTTGGCATCGGATTTACGATCCTATCTTGTCTCTATTTCACCCTGATCATTGTCGTCCATTTCATCTGGTTTGCTCATTTGTCTATTCCTCCTCCCCGGACATTTACTTTAATAATTGGGATATTTTTCATCGTTCTCGGCTTGCCCATTTTTATAATTCCTGGATTAGCCATCCATAAATATTTTAAAGAAGGCAAACTGGCCACAACAGGAATTTATGCTTATCTCAGGCATCCTATCTACGGCTCCTGGATTGTATTTATTGTTCCCGGAATAGTTCTGATCATAAATTCTTTGCTGGGATTGACCATCCCCCTCTTTATGTATCTCAGCTACAGAATCTTGATCGTGAAGGAAGAAAGATATTTGGAAGACAAGTTCGGCGGGGAATATCTTGAATACAAGAGGAAAGTGGGAGCCATATTTCCTAAATTCCAAACCTTATTCAGGAAAAGGGATCAATAAAGGATAGATAAAGGAAAAGGATGGAAAAATGTCACGGCGCAATGTCATCATCCAAAAGAATGGCGTATCCATTCGCTTTATTGACTCTTCCCGCTTTCCTTGTTATCCTTTTTCTCACCAAGACAGTAAAAGACAATGACTATAAAATGCCCCAAATGTGATGCTTTGAATCCACCTGATTCGAGGTACTGCAAAGAATGCTCAGCTTCTCTTCTGTCCATTCAGCGAAAGGGCCTTTCAGAATATCCGCTTAGAAGACGAACGAAAATTTCAAAATTCTGTTGCCGTATTGCCCTTCAAAGACATGAGCCCCCAAAAGGATCAGGACTATTTCTGTGAAGGCCTGGCTGAGGAGTTAATCAATGCCCTGACTCAAGTCAAGGATTTGAAGGTAGCTGCCCGGAGCTCTTCTTTTTCCTTCAAAGGAAAAGATGTGGATATTCGTGAGATGGGCAGGATTCTCAATGTTGGCACTGTCCTTGAAGGGAGTGTCCAGAAGTCAGGGAACCGTCTCCGCATCACAACCCAGCTCATTAATGTATCCGATGGGTATCACCTCTGGTCCGAACGATTTGACCGGACCATGGACGATATCTTCGCCATCCAGGATGAAATATCCATGGCTGTCGTGGATAAGCTCAAAGGAGAGCTGTTAGAGGAAGACAGGGAGAAAATTACAAAGCGCCATACAGCGAATAAAGATGCTTTAAATCTCTTTCTCAGAGGACGCTACTTCTTTAACAGACGATATCAGGGAGATATGATCAAAGCTGTTGACTTTTATCAGAGAGCCATCGACAAAGATCCCGGAAATGCCCTTCCCTATGTGGGAATCGCTGATGTCTTCAACATCTTGGGCCAGTGGGCTTTTATCCATCCCAAAGATGCGTACACCCGATCCAAAGCCATGCTCCAGAAGGCCATGGAGATCGACAGCTCCCTCAGCGAGGCGTATTCTTCTCTTGGTTTTATGACTATGGGATATGAATGGGATTTCCCTGCTGCCCGAAACTATCTTCTGCGTAGCATCGAGCTCAATCCGCAGAATGCCATTGCTCACGCCTGGTATGCTGAAATGTTAGCCTTTGAGGGAAGAAACGAGGAGGCAGTAGCGGAAGCAAAAATGGCAATTGAGTGTGATCCTCTGTTTTCCTTAATTCACTCTCTCCTTGGCGTTGTCCTTGCTATGGCAGGGCAGGTGGATGAGGGCCGGGAGCAAATCGATAAGGCGATCTCCATGAATCCGGATCAGCCGATGCCGTATCTTTTCCAGGGATTATTCTATCTCACAAAGCCCTCTGTTCCCGAAAAAGCCATTGAGTATCTGCAGAAATCTGCCGAGTTTGGAATGACCTATGCTTACGGCTGGTTGGGAGCTGCCTATGCCCTGGCAGGCCAGAAGGATGAGGCTTTAAGAATTCTCGAAGAACTGGACAGGATAGAGAAGGAACGGTACATTTCCCCATTCAAAAAACTTGGGATTTATCTGAAGCCTGGACTCAAACACTTTCGTTTCATGAAAAAAAAATATGTTGCTCCGCTGACGAAATGCGCAGTTTATCTTGCACTGAATATGCAGTATGAGGCACTTGAATGGCTTGAAAAATCGGGTCAGGAACGCGACTATTTTTTCCCGACAATGATAATGGTAATGGACCGTTTTGATTTTACTCGGGCCGAAGAAATCAAAGGCCACCCTCGGTTCAAAGCCCTTCAGAAAAAAATAAAAATTGGGTAATCAAAAGCCCATCATCACCAAAAATTTTAGGGATCGTATTAATAAGAAAAAAGGGAGCTAAATGATGAAAAATCTTGAAAAGAACAAATCAATTGTTCGTGACTACTTGGACAAAGTCTGGAATAAGAAGAATCCTGCCGCACTCGAACAGTTCATCTCCTCAGACTATGTTCGGCACTGTGAGGCAATGCCGCCTCCTCTTCAGGAGCTTCACGGCATTGAGGGTCTCAAGCAGATGTTTTCGATGACCTTGGCCTCTTTCCCTGATTGGAATGAGCAAATTGAAATCTTGGCTGCGGACGCAGATAAAGTCGCCTGTCTCAGCAAGGCGACAGCCACTCAAAAGCGGCCGTTTGGTCCGTTCCCTGCGAGCGGTAAATCATTTGAGGTGACAATAATCGGAATCCATAAAATAGTAAACGGCAAGATTGTCGAAACGTGGGTTACCTGGGATAATGTCGCTTGGCTCACGCAGATGGGCCATTTATCCTTCGCATGAAAATTCGGAGCTCCTCTTATCAATTCGCAAAGTAGCCGGCGCGGTGGGCTATTCTGTAGTTTTTGCCTTTAATCTTAACCTTGATCTCTCTGAATTTTCCGTCCTTCCGATAATCCCTAGGTTCGTAGTAAATCAGATAATAATTTTCAGAAGCATCCACAGCCCTCTGGAAGGCCAAAGAAGCGTCCCAGGAGCTGTCAGCCAGGCCTCCGGAAGCATTGGCCATTTCTCTGAAGGCGCTGAAGATATCCTCAGACTGCTCCTGCATCCGGAGACCTGAAGGCCGGAGGCTGGTCACGCTCAATCCCACTGCCGTCTTGGTGATGAACAGGAAGTGGATGGAAACAGAGGAATCGGCAAAAGCTCTTTTGACATTATCGACGTTGAAAGGAATCTCCCTCCTCGAAAAAATAAAAAGGTCTGAAAGGCTCTGAAGGATATCCTGACGGTCCTGGCTCGTGCTCATCAGCTCATGCAGGGCCGCCGGGCTGATTTGGGGAATGACTTCCTTCTGGTAAAATAAGAAAACGTACTTCTGGCCTTCTTTGCCCTTCAGGAAATTCGAAAACTCCAGAAGCTTCTTCTCGTCGACAGACCTGAGATTTTCCAGCCTTTTTAGATGGTGGGAATAGCTCTGGAGCTTTTCATCAATCTCCTGATCGCCCAGTAACGAGTCTTCAAGCTCTCTGAGAGCATTCCTGTATTCTGTCTCTCCGACTAATATATCCCGCCGGACGAGGCCTTTCAATTGTTCGGCAACTTCCTTTTTGGATTTGAGCTGCCAGACCTCGCTTTTCAGGTTGTATGTCTTCATCGGGGTGACGACGATGAGCGTATCCTCGGTTAAAAGCACCTGGTCGAAGAAATAATCCAGGGCCTCTTCTATTTTCGGCAGGTATTCCCAGATTTCGAAGAGAAGGACAAAGTGTCTTGAAACGCGCGGCGCGAACTTTTTATTCCCTTCTTCCTTTTCGATGCTTGCCTTCCTGATGAGATAGACAGCCTCGATCTTCTGGAGGACACCGTCTTCGTAGGCTTCGAAATCCTCCAGAGTCAAATTATCGACAAACGCGTTTCCCTTGAACACCCTGACCGGAATTTCGATATTGACCACAGAAACATCGTGGGATTCCTGCTGGGCAAACATTGCCAAAGCCAGAGTCAGGCCTGACAACAGAAAAACAATCCTTTTCAGCATCACCGTCATACCTGCTTTATTGTTATGTTTACTATTTTATGCGAAACGGCTTAAGTTCACAATGAAATAATTTTCCGCAAAAAAGACATCATGGAAAAGACCTTCATTCTTGCGCGACTGCGGATAGCCGAATATTTCGCGTCCATTTCTTCATGACTTCAGGTGATATATTCCCATTTCCGCTTTCCGTTTGCCATGAGACTCTCTGCTGGCCGCTTGTTTTTTCCGGAAGCATCCGCAATCCGTGGTATAAAGAGGATCAGGCCGGGTATTGGGAAGACACGCCGCTATTGAAAAGAGGCCGCAAATTGTGTTAACTAAGAATCCTCTCGAACGAAAAAAGGAGGAGGGATAATGAAAAAAATTTATGCATCTGTTCTGGCTTTTCTGTTTGCTGGCTCTTTTCTTCTGGCGTCTTCTCAACCCAGAGCCATAACATTTGACGATTTCATCCGCATCAAGCGGGTGAGCAACCCCCAAATTTCCCCTGACGGTGAGCTCATTGCCTTCGTGATCACCGAAATGGACAAAGGGCGCAATTCCAGCAACAGCGATATCTGGGTCGTTGCGGCCAAAGGCGGAGAGGCCTGGCGGCTCACCTCAAGCCCAAAAGCTGATTATAATCCCCGCTGGTCGCCTGACGGAAAAAAAATCGCCTTTATTTCGACGAGGGGCGGGACGCCTCAAGTCTGGCTGATCAACCCCAAAGGAGGAGAAGCTTCTCCGTTGACGAGCCTTTCCACAGGAACAACCGGAGTTATCTGGTCGCCGACCGGAAAACACCTGGCTTTTGTCTCCTCTGTCTATCCTGAATGTCCTGACGACGATTGCAACAGAGAAAAAGACAAAAAGAAAGAAGAAAGCCTGGTCAAGGCCAGGATTTTTGACGAGCTTCTCTTCCGGCACTGGAACGCGTGGCGGGACGGGAAAAGAAGCCACCTTTTTGTCATCCCCGCTGAAGGAGGAAAAGCGGTCGATATCACACCCGGCGACTATGACACCCCTCCCATCGCTTTAGGAAGCGGGCAGGACTATGCCTTCTCTCCTGATGGAAAAACCGTCTGCTTTGTCCGCAACATCGACCCGGAATTCAAGCTTTCCCTGGGGACAAACAACGACTTGTTTCTGACTCCAGCGGAGGGCGGAGAGACGATAAAACTCACGGAGAACAAAGCCAACGACAACTCGCCAAACTTCTCCCCAGACGGGCGTTTTATTGCCTACCGGGCCATGGCCAGACCAGGGTTTGAAGCTGACAAATACAGCCTTATCCTCTATGACCGAAAAAGCGGGGAAAGGCAAAACCTGACAGAAAATCAGGACATTTCCGTGGAAGAAATCCTCTGGTCTCCGGACAGCGCATGCCTCTACATCACTTATGAAGACAAAGGCCGTATCTCCCTCTCATCCCTGTCACTCAAGAGCAGAAAAATGGAAAAAATCCTGGAAGGCCATTATCTCAGTTCACTCAACCTTTCTCCGGACGGAAAGAAAATTGTCTTTCTCAAGCAGGCCATCCACTCTCCGGCGGAGATCTATGCCTTCGACATCAAGGCGAAGACAATGAGCCAGTTGACAGCCATCAACAGGGAGCTTCTCTCCAAGCTCGAGATGAATCGCGCAGAAGAGTTCTGGTTTGACGGAGCAGGAGGAGAAAAAGTCCACGGTTTTCTGCTCAGGCCCCCGCACTTTGACGCCACAAAAAAATATCCTCTGGTCATGCTCATCCACGGCGGGCCTCAGAACGCCTGGTCGGACAATTTCCATTTCCGCTGGAATGCCCAGATGTTCGCATCCCCGGGCTACGTTGTGGCCATGATCAATTTTCACGGCAGCACAGGCTACGGCCAGGCCTTCACCGACTCCATAAGCGGGGACTGGGGAGGCAAACCTTTTCAGGATATTATGCTCGGCCTGGACTATCTTCTCTCTCGCTACGATTTTATCGATAAGAATTGCCTCGCAGCGGCAGGAGCTTCCTACGGCGGCTACATGATCGACTGGATCGAAGGCCAGAGCGACAGGTTCAACTGCCTTATCTCCCACTCCGGCGTCTTCGACCTCCGCTCCATGTACGGCGCAACCGAAGAACTCTGGTTTCCCGAATGGGACCTCAGGGGAACTCCCTGGTCCAACAAGGACATGTACGAAAAATGGTCTCCGAGTTCTTATGTTGAAAATTTCAAAACGCCCTGCCTGGTTATCCACAGCCAGAACGACTTCAGAGTCCCTGTGACTCAGGGATTTCAATTCTTCACATCCCTGCAGCGGATGAAAGTCCCCTCACAATTGCTCTATTTTCCCGATGAAGACCATTTTGTCCAGAAGCCCCAGAACGCTGAACTCTGGTGGAAGACCGTTCATCAATGGCTGAATAAATATCTGAAGTCAGGCGGGTGAAAAAAGAATTTTTCACTTACTCCAATGAGAGGCTCAATAAGGAAAAAGGGTCCACGCTTTTTCCAAAGATCTTCATTCCCCAGTGGAGGTGAGGGCCTGTCGCCCGGCCGGTGGCTCCGACCTCTCCGATGATATCCCCCTTCCTGACAGACTCGCCCCTCTTGACCCTGATCTTTGAAAAATGACAGTATACTGTAAAAACGCCAAGGCCATGGTCGATGATGACTGTTTTCCCGGAAAAATAGAGGTCACTGGCCAGAACCACCCGGCCTGAATTGGAGGCTTTGACCGCCGCGCCGTAAGGCTCTGTGATGTCCACTCCGCCATGCGTCGAATTGTGTTTCTCGTTGAAAACTCTTCTTTCGCCGAACGAGGAATTCACCTCCCCTGACGCGGGAAGGACAAACCGCCCCTCAGCCAGCCAGCGCTCTGTGGCTATGCCGTAAATAACGCTGAGCATTTGAGATTCCAGCCTTATTCTCTCCGCAAACTCGGGGGGAGGCTTGAGGTATCTCTCGTTCACCCATAATTTTTTTAAGGGAAATTCTTTGGCTGTCACAGAAACCTGTATCCGGAATGCCTCCTGGACTCCGGCTTTACCGATGACAACCTCCATCGGATAAAGACCGGGCTCTAACTCAAGACCCAGAGGGATAAAGGCTAAGAGCTCGCCGCTCTCCTCGATTCTTCCCATAGGATATCTTCTGTTCGAAAATAGAACCTGTGCCTCTTGGATTGTCGAACTGTCCTTCAGGGTGACGGCAATGGTCTCTCCAGGTTGGAGAGCCCTGTAATTCAAACCAACTGCGGTTCCGGACGGTGTTGAAAATTCTTCACCCTGCTGAACGGGAAAACAGACAGGAGCCAGATAAACACAGAAAAGAAGGATGAAAAGAGCTTTTTTCATGATTCCAGGAAATCGAGCACCAGGCGATTGAATTTCTCCGGCCATTCAACCATGGGCAGATGGCCGCATTTTTCAAGGACATGAAGACTGGAATTCCTCAGCAGCCTTTTTCCCACATAGGCCTGACGCAAGGGGGTGATTCTGTCATCTTCTCCCCAGACAATCAAAATCTTGTGAGGCAGAGAAGATGCACCCCCGATGCTCGAACGCCTTATTTCGTCCTTTAATCCCCTGCAGCTCACGCCCGTTCGCAGGACTTGAAGACAGACTTCGGCATTAAGAGGCAAACTGAAAGTCCTCAAGACAGTCTCGATGAGCTCGTTGGGAAGCCTCTTGCTGTCATGGACAAGGCGGGAGAGGAAAAACCTGACTGTCAGACGATTCCTGAGGGCCAGCGCAACCTCGCCTACAGGAAAAACAGAGCCCAGGCGCAAATAGAAAGAAACCTTTGACCCGAATCCCGCGTTATCGACCAGAATCAGCCTCTCGACCCTGTTCGGAATTTTTACAGCTGTCTGCAAAGCGATCAGGCCTCCCAAGGAATTCCCGATGAGGGAAGCCTTTGGCAGCTCCAAAGCATCAAGAAAAGAGCGCATGAATTCAGAGGCTAAATTCAGGCTGATCCTGTTTCTGGGCTTTGAGGACATTCCAAACCCCAGAAAATCAAAGGCGATGACATGATATTTCTCGGAAAGGCTATCCAGGTTGAACCGCCACCATTCCAGAGAGGCTCCCAGGCCGTGGATGAGGATCAAGGGGAAACCCTCGCCTTTCTCCACAAAACGGATTGTGTAGCCGTCGACATCGATAAATTTTTCGGGCAAAGGAATCTGTTTCACGCTTGGACTCTTTTCTTCAAGATTTTACCCGGCAGTTTTCCGGTATGCTCGCCCTCACGGATGACAACGACTCCGTTGACGAGGACAAACTCAATTCCAGCCGGATATTGATGGGGGTCTGCCCATGTTGCTTTATCCGCGACTCTTTCCTCATCAAAAAGGACGATATCCGCAAAGCAGCCCCGCTCAATGATTCCTCTTCTCTCAAAGCCAAATTTTTTTGCAGGAAGAGAGGTCATCTTCTGCAGCATCTCTTTAGGGGGAATAATCTTTTCCTCGCGGATATATTTGCCCAGGACTCTGGGAAAAGTGCCATAATGACGGGGATGGGGCTTCCCGCGGCCCAAAAGCCCGTAGGGCGCAACTGCCGAACCGTCTGTGCCGATGCCGACCAGGGGATGAGCCAGAATTCTTTTCAAATTTTCCTCCTTCATCATGAAAATGACCATTCCCACCCGGTTTCTCTCTTCGACCAACACATCTCTCATAAATTCATAGGGACTCTTTCCTGTCTCCTTGGCGCCTTCCAGAATGCTTTTTCCTTCAAAACGCTTGTTTCCTTCAGTCACCACAGAGGAGATGACAACCTTGTCCCAGGAGCCCAATTTTTTCTCCTGTTCGGCAAGATGGGCTCGGAGTTGACCCTCCAGGTTAGGGTCTTTAAGCCTGGCCAGGAATTCCTCGGTTGTTCCCTGTCTTGCCCAAAGCGGAAAGTAGAAACTGAGTCCGGTCGAGCCGGCGATGTAAGGGTAGCGGTCGCAGAAGAGGGATATTCCTTCTTTTTCTGCCTCCTCAATTTTGGCCAGGGCGGGGTCAATCTTGGGCCAGTTTCTCGGATAAGCCACCTTGAGATGGGAAATCTGAAGGCTGACTCCTGTCTTGCGGGCCACACTTATGGTCTCGTCGAGGGATTCGAGCAGCCGGTCACCCTCATCCCGCATATGCGTCGCATAAACCCCCCCGTACCGGGCAACAACTTTGACCAGTTCAGCTATCTCCTCAGGCTGGGCGTAACTCCCGGGCGCATACTCCAGGCCGGTGGACAATCCGACGGCTCCGTTTACGATGTTTTCGGCAACCATCCTTTTCATCTTTTCGAGCTCTTCCGGCTTCGGCGGACGGTCATTGAAGCCCACCGCCGCTCCCCGAATAGAGCCCTGCCCGACCAGAGTGGCGTAGTTCAGGGCCAACCCCTTCTCTTCAAGCCTTGAGAAAAAGCCGTTGATATCCTTCCAGGTTAACTCTAGCTGGTAAATCTCCTTTAGATTCTGCTTCGATTCTTCCCATATTTCCTCGGCCACGGGAAAAGGAGAATCTCCGCAGTTTCCGCTGATCAGAGTCGTGATGCCCTGACGGATGGAGCTTTCCGCCTTGGGATTGACCAGGAGCTGAATGTCGGTGTGGGTATGGACATCGATAAAACCAGGGCAGACAGTCATGTTTTTGGCATCGATCACATCTTTCCCTCTCGAGGCGGATATCTCCCCGATCTCCTCGATAAGTCCGTGTTTGATCCCGATATCGGCTTCGACAGCATCCTTCCCCAGCCCATCAAAGACGCGGCCGGATTTGATGACGATATCAAAATCTTTTTTGGAGGTGCATCCTTTAAAAAAAAGGCTGCTACCACTGAGCCCGGCCACGCCAACAATTTTGGATGACTTTTTCAAGAAATTCCTGCGGCTGATCGTTTGAGTCATTTTTTTCTCCTCAAAGTTCGCGATGAATTTTTAATATATAAAATCATCTTCTCCAAGTCCAGAACAATGCTCGGGCTAAGTAGTCCGAAAACACGCCGCTTTTAATCCATCGTTACCTCGGAAGGGGAACAGGCCTTTTTATGCTTCGGGATTAGCTCTGAAATGAGGATTCGAAACCTGATTCAAAAAGAAAGGCTGAGAGAAAGGGATCGATGATTATGAGAAAGATGGACGCTCAACCTCAATTGTTTTGCGTCCCGATTCCGGTTTAAGGCGGAGATCTTCTTGGCAACAAAGTGACCGAGGCAAGAGCCTATGAAAACATCGGATGGCCAGTGTTTATTGTTGTGGACTCTGGATAGGGCCACAAAAGCGGCCAGGCTGTAGGCAAGAATATCAAGATAGGCCTGTTCGGACTGTTCGGCAATCGTCGTAGCCACGGCAAAAGCTGAAGCCGAATGGCCCGAGGGAAAGGAATTGAAGCGCGACTTCATCGAGAAGGGATGAAACGAATGACTGGATTCTCCTGTCTCTGGCCGAGCTCTTCCGATGGCAAACTTTAGGCCTCCGACAAGAAGCCCTGCCGCCACCCAGCTCTCCAGACTCAGAAGAGCTGTCTTCCTCAGGCTTCTGTTATTGAAAATCTCACCTGAGGCATAGGAAACTGCTACCAGGCCAAAGATGACTCTTCCATCGCCGAGAAGGGTTACAGCTTGGAAAAAATCGTCTGAAGACGGACTCCGGCTGTTCTGGACCCATTGGTGGACATCCCGGTCCGCGCACGAAAGAAGGAATCCCGTCGTTAAAACCGCCGAAAAAATAAGGGAGTCTCTTTTCTGCCAGTCCTTCGGCGAAACGAAGACTCCAAGGCAATCGTCCCCAAAATTCTTGAAGAATTCTCTGTTAATTTTGTACTCAGAAGGCTGGTTCTCTCCAAAAAGCAGGCTTTGATGAGGAGAAAAGAAGATTCCCGCGGCCAGGAAAATAGTCCATAGCTTTCTCTTGAAATAAATCATCGGAAATCTTTAAACCCCAGCCATCAAGATCTCGATGGCCTGGATTGTTTTTTCCGTAGCTCCTTGAAGTGAGTTTAAAGCCTGTTTGGCCCTTTTCCCCATTTCCTGTAAAAATTTCTCATCCTTCATCAGAAACATAGCGACCAGGTCTTTTTCTCCGGAGACAATCCGAGCGGCTTGAGCGGCGACAAACTTTTCAGCCAAACTCGCAAAATTCTTCATATGGGGCCCAAAAAACACAGGTTTCTGGTAAAATGCCGGTTCGAGCAAATTGTGGCCACCCCAGGCAACCAGGCTCCCACCCACAAAGGCGACATCAGAAAGGGCATAAAATTGAGCCAGTTCGCCGAGTGTATCCAGAATCAGAATATCCCACTCTGTGTCTGGGGAAGCCTCTGTCTTTCGCCTGACTTTAAAAGGGAATTCTTGACAAATCCGCTCCACTTCGTCGAACCTCTCAGGGTGACGGGGAGCAAGAACAAGAAGGAGGTTCTCCTTCTCGGATCTCGCTCGGGTATAAGCCTTAAGAATCATTCGTTCTTCCCCTTTGCGCGTGCTTCCGGCCACAACCACTTTTTTTGTCACAGGCATGCTCAGCTCTTTCTTCAGCCTCAAAATTTCCTCGGAGGATAGGAGAGGAAGGGAGATTTCAGATTTTAGATTGCTGACAGCTTTGATTTTTTCGGCGTTTACACCTATCGTCTCCAGCATCTCCCTGTCTTTCTCGGTCTGGACCAAAAAATAGTCAATATTTTTCAGTATCTTTCTGGCAAAAAACTTAAACCTGGAATACCTTCGGAAAGAAACCTCCGAGATTCTTCCGTTGACAAGAATCACTCCTTCTGTCCTTCTTTTCGCTTCCCTGAGAAGATTCGGCCAGAATTCTGATTCCGCCAGAACAAAAACTCTGGGTTTCAACGTCTTAAAGAATTTGCGCACAACGCGCGTGAAATCCAGAGGAACAAAGAAGATCTGGTCGATATCCTTCAGTTTTTCACTGGCAACTTTCATCCCTGTATTGGTCAGAGTCGAAAAATGAATCATCCAGTTGGGATGTTTTTGTTTAATTTTTTGGATTAAATTCTGAAGGGAGAGAACCTCACCGACAGAAACAGCATGGATCCAGAGTGATCTATCCTTGAGTCTTTTTTCCGGAAGCTTGAATCCCAATCTTTCTCTGAGAAAAAGGGACTCTCCTCTGAAGATTGTCAACCGGACAAAATAAAGAGGAATATAAATCAAAAGCGACAGGAAAAGAAGGATAGAGTAAAAAAAATTCATGTTCAAACGACTATACTAAATTCCCGGGCCTTGTTCAAGCGCACGCTCAAAGGAAACATTTCCAATCCTATGACCTAGAGAGATTTTGGGAATAGCCTAGCTCCCCATCGGATTTTTAACGCCATTCTCCGTTCGCTCTTCTCAGCGGCTGCGTAGCGCTCCGGCTAAGCGGTTCAAAAACACGCGGGCTTTGCCCCAGCGAGGCAAATCCCGCTCGGTTTCAGGCTTCGCTCTCCTCTCCCTTCGGTCGAGGAACCATGCCCGCTCAGCCTTCAAACGGTTTTCTCGCCGCTTAGCCTCCGCGTGTAACTTTTTCAAGAGCGAACTCCGAAGGCTAAATCCGATATGGTCGCTGCGGCTATTCCTAAAATCTTTGGATATTAGTGGACCAATCTCTTATCATGGAATTGGAAATGCTAACACGCCCAAAAAAACGATTGCCCTCTTTACCCAAATTCTGATAATCTACAGGGGACGAACATAATTTCGCTGAAATTCAGCTACGAAATATGAAAGGATAAGAAATGGCTGAAGAGAAAAAAGAGAAAGCCACAACTCAACAAAAAGCCGAAGGCGAGAAGGAATCCCCCGAGGCAAAAAAAGAAGCAAAGCCCGAAAAGGAAGAAAAAAAGAAAAAAGAAGAAGTCAAGCCTGGACCTGAAAAATCACCGAAAAAAGCAAAAAAAGAAGCTGAGCCAGAAAAAGCCAAAGCACCCAGGGAGGAGAAAAAAGCTGAAGAAAAGCCGAAGCCGAAAGCAAAAAAGGAAGAGAAAGTCGAAGAGGTAAAACCAGCCGAAGAAAAGAAGGCTGAACCTAAAGCCGAGAAACAAGCTACAGCCAAAGAACCTGAGCTGGAAAAGACAAAAGCGGAGAAGAAAAAAAAGATCAATCAGATGACTTTGGCTGAAGTTGAAGAAAAATTAGAGAAAATCAAAAGCACGATGGGTGGTCTCCATTCCAAATATGCGCAACACCTTGTGCAAAGAAAAGAACACCTGAAGTCTTTGAAGTAAAATATCGCAAGATCTCCATCTCCGATTAAAATCTATTCTCAGAATCAAGTTTCTTTTTTGGATTGCGATTTTTCCATCCTGATCAGCAAGGTTCCTCTTATCTTGTAAAAAGGAATAAAAGCCAAGATGATGCCAAAAAGGGAGTAAAAATAAAACGTGCTCACTCCTTTCTCCACCCCATGAGCGAGAAGGATGAGGCTTCTCTGAATGTGGATGAAAATCAGGTTAAAAAAAATAAGGACTAAATAGACGAACTCTTTCATCAGATTGAAAAGAAGTTGCCGTTGTCTTGGACTCAGATTCCCAGGTTTCCTCTTGGCGGGATTTATCCTGGAAAATCCGATTCTGGAAAAAAACAGGAAACAGGCAAAGAATAGGGTCTGCACTAGTGGATAAATAAAAAACACAACGGATTTCTTCGCGATAATCGGCTCTTGTCCGAAAAAACTGAGCCAGAAAGGCATCTCCTGCGGCAGACGGGGATACGCGTAAACCATCATAATCCACCCCAGACAGAGGAGAAAAAGGTTCGCAGCCAAGAGTAAAGTTGGGATCCCTCTTCGTGTCTCTAATTTCAAGCTTGAATCCAGTCGTTTTTATAGTAAAATATAAAATATAAATTGTAAATCGACAAAAGTCTCGAGTGAGGTTATCTTAAAGCGATAGATAAATAAAGATTTACATCGGCCAGCTTTTTTGCTAACATTACACATCATTTTCAAGGAGAAAAGACCAGTGCTGAGTAAAGAGGAAAAATCAAAAATCATCAAGGATAACAAAACTCATCCTGCTGACACAGGTTCACCAGAAGTGCAGATTGCTCTAATGACCGACAGAATCAATTCATTAACAGAGCATCTCTCAAGGCACAAGAAGGACTTCCACTCCCGGACCGGCCTGATGAAAACGGTCGGAAAAAGGAAAAGGCTTCTGGATTACTTAAAGAAGCAAGATGTCAATCGTTATGAGGGTTTGATCCGAAAGCTCAAACTCAGAAAATGACCTTCAGCCAAGGGAACCAGAATGCAAGAAAATAAAATCAATTTAGAAATAAACAACCGTATCCTATCGATCGAAATCAACAAAATTGGCAAGCTTGCTGACGGCTCCGCTTACCTGCGCTACGGAGACACGATCATGTTTGTCTCTGCAACCTCCAAAAAAGAGCTCAAGGAAGAAAGGCCTTTTCTTCCTTTGGTTGTTGACTACAGAGAAAACACCTATGCGGCAGGCAAAATTCCTGGCGGTTTTTTCAAGCGAGAAGGAAGGCCTTCAGAACGAGAAATTCTTGTCAGCCGCCTGATCGACAGGCCCATCAGGCCTCTTTTCCCCGAAGGCTATAACTATGACACTCAGATTGTGGCTCTCCTCCTCTCGGCAGATTTGGAGAACGAGCCCGATACCCTGGGGATTATCGGAGCCTCGGTGGCCCTCTACTTTTCTGACATCCCCTTCTCAACGCCGATCGGAGCCGTGAAAGTCGGTTATGTCAATAATGAATTTATCATCAATCCCACGGTCAAGCAGCTTGAAAATTCCTCCTTGAACATGGTTGTCGCCGGGACAGAAGAGGGCATTATGATGATGGAGGCCGGAGCTCCTGAAATCGAGGAGGAAAAAATTGTTGAAGCCGTCGCTTTGGCCCAGAAGACAATTGACCAAATTATCAAAGCTCAGAAAGACCTCTACAGCCAACTGAACATCAAAAAAAGAGACTTCAGCCCCAAAGAAATCGACCAGGCCCGCTTGGAGAAGATTGAAACGGAGATCTCTCCCGCTTTGACCGAAGCGAACATAATCAAAAGCAAAAAAGAAAGAGAACAAGAGGAAAAGAGAATTCTTGACACTCTGCTGGAACAGATTCCAGAGGAGGACGAGGAAAAAATCAACGAAACTCGGGATATCTTCTTCAGAATCCAGAAGAAATTGGTCAGGGATTTGATCGTCGGCAAGGGCCAGAGAGCTGACGGAAGAGCGTTTGATGAGATAAGACCCATCTCGATCGAAATCGGCCTTCTCCCCCGCACTCATGGCTCAGCCCTCTTCACCCGCGGGGAAACCCAGTGCCTGGCCACAGTCACCCTGGGAACCTTTGAAGACGTCCAGAGACTGGACGGACTCGGAGAGGAAGCTGAGAAAAGGTTCATGCTTCACTACAACTTTCCTCCTTTCAGCGTAGGAGAGGTGGCTTTCCTGCGTGCCCCGGGCAGACGGGAAATCGGCCACGGCGCACTGGCTGAAAAATCGATCCTCTACTCCATCCCCGGCGAAGAAGTCTTTCCCTATACGATTCGCATTGTTTCAGATATTCTGGAATCCAATGGCTCGTCCTCGATGGCCACTGTCTGTGGCGGTGTTCTCTCCTTGATGGATGCTGGCGTTCCTCTCTCGATGATCATTTCTGGAATTGCCATTGGATTAATCCATGAGGACAACCGTTACATCCTGCTGACTGACATCGCAGGATACGAGGACCATTTCGGAGACATGGACCTTAAAGTGGCCGGGACAGAAAAGGGCATTACCGCTATCCAGCTGGATCTTAAGATTCCGTCCATTCCCCTTGATGTGCTGAGAGAAGGGCTGCTGAAGGCGAGGGAGGCTCGCCTTAAAGTTCTGGCTAAAATGAAAGAAGCCATTCCAGAACCCAGGCCGGATATCTCTCCCTATGCCCCGCGGATTATCAATCTGGTGATCAACCCGGAGAAAGTCGCTGAAGTCATTGGCCCAGCAGGAAAAATCATCAAGAAAATTATTTCTCAGACCAACACCAAAATAGAAATCGAAGAAAGCGGAAAGATCACCATCGCCGCCTCAGATATTGAATCTGCGGAAAAAGCCAAACAGATGATCAGGGAAATCACCGTCGAAGCAGAAGTCGGCAAAATCTACACTGGCAAGGTCGTTCGCATCGAAGAATATGGGGCTTTTGTCGAAATCCTCCCTAACATTGTTGGTCTACTCCACATCTCAGAAATCGCCCCGTATCGCATCAGGAGCACCAGAGATGTTCTGAAGATCGGGCAGACAATCCGAGTGAAAGTCCTGGCGATCGATGAGGACAACAAGATCAAGTTGAGCAAAAAGGTCCTGGAATCAGACTCCCGCCGTCCTTTCGACGCTTCGTCTTCAGACCATAAAAAATCCCCTTCCTATCCTAGACAGCATCGCAAAAATAGATTTTAATATATTTAAAAAGAATCAGGGACGATGGGTAAACTTTTCAAACAAAGAAAAGGTTTCACCCTTGTTGAGATGCTGGTGACTTTGACCATCCTGGCTATCCTGGCTGCAGCCGTCATCCCCCTGGCCAAAACTGCGATCAAAAGGGAAAGAGAAATAGACTTGCGGAGAAACCTGAGGTTCATCCGGGAGGCCCTCGACGCCTACAAAAAACTCGCTGATGAAAACAAAATTGAGGTCAAAGAAAAGACCGAAGGATACCCGCCAGACCTGGAAACCCTGGTTAAAGGCGTCGAGCTTAAGGCTGAATCGGACGAAAAAACAGAAAAAAAGATTGTCAAATTCTTAAGGCGAATTCCCATCGACCCCATGACGAATTCCTATGAATGGGGATTACGATCCTATCAGGATGACCCTGATTCAGAGGACTGGGGCGGGGAGAATGTCTATGACGTTTACACCAAAAGTCAAGTGACCGCGCTTGACGGAACAAAATACAAAGACTGGTGACGCCATGAGAAAAATGAATTTTGACCGGGAGACGAAAGGTTTTACCCTCCTCGAAATGCTCATCGTTTTCGCCCTGATCGGAATCCTGGTCGGGCTGGGTCTCCCCCAATATAAGAATGCCACTATAAGGGCCAGGGAAACAGTTCTAAAAGAGGACCTGTTTCAGCTAAGAAAACTCATTAACCAGTATTACACGGACAAGGGAAAATACCCTCCAATCCTTCAAACTCTTATCGATGAGCAGTACCTGAGAAGCATTCCCGAAGATCCGATCACAAAATCCTCAGAGACCTGGATTGTCATCTACGAATTCCAAACCGAGGAGGACCTGACACTGGGGCTTGAGCCGGGAATAGTGGATGTGTTCTCAGGCTCGGATAAGAAGGCTCTGGATGGAACCCTCTACAATACCTGGTGAGCCTCTGTAATTTTCGTCTTCTGGATTGGCTATGAAAAAAAACGGCTACACGCTGCTCATCCTCATGTTTGCGCTCTTTGTGATGAGTCTCGGGCTTCTCATCGCCGTCCCCGTCTGGCAAACACAGCTCCAGCGCGAGAAAGAGGAGGAATTGATCTTCAGGGGGAAGCAGTATGTTGAGGCCATTCGACTGTACCAGACGAAAAAGCCCGCAACCTTCCCCAAATCCCTCGACGAGCTGCTCAAAGAAAAATGCATCCGCAAGCTCTATAAAGACCCGATGACCGGCCAAGGAGAGTGGGATGTTATTCTTCCCTATTCCGGCGTCTCCACCAGAAAGACAACCTCTCCCCAAAAAGTTTTGGTTGTGCCCCATGGAGTTTTACGCTCTGTCGAGAATCCGCAGATCATCGGCATTGTCAGCTCATCCAAAAGAAAGTCAGTCAAAATCTACATGGAGCAAGATTCTTACGAGAAATGGCTCTTTTTCTACGGCCAGGACCCGAAAAAAATGCCTGAGATCATCTATTACGGAGAGGCCGAAAAGGATTGACGGATTCGGTTCTGATCATCGCCGGAGAAAATTCAGGGGAAAAATACGGAGCTGACCTTATCCGCCAGCATAAAAAGCTCAACGCTGGGCTTTCCTTTTTCGGCATCGGCGGAAAGCGGATGGCTGAGGAAGGGGCTGAGCTCCTTTTCACCGTCGAAGACCTGGCGGTGATGGGTGTCTTTGAAATCCTGTCTCAGCTTCTCCGGATAAAAAAAATTTTCAACCGGATAAAAAAAGAAATCCGGATTCGGAGGCCTTTGGCCGCTGTCCTCATCGACTCTCCGGATTTTAACCTTCGCTTGGCTAAAAAACTCAAGAATCTATCCATTCCCGTTCTTTACTACATCAGCCCGACAGTCTGGGCCTGGAGGCAGCGTCGGATTCGCACCATAAAAAAAACGGTCAAGACCATGATGCTGATTTTTCCTTTTGAAGAAGCCCTCTATGAAAAACACAACATTCCAGCTGTCTATATCGGCCATCCCCTCAAAGAAAAAGCCAGGGTTCTGTTCTCTAAAGAAGAATTCTTAAAAAAATACGGGCTGGACCCTCAGAAAAAGCTCATCGCCCTCCTCCCCGGAAGCAGGAAAGGCGAAATAAAATATCATCTGCCTGTCCTGCTCGAGGCTCTGCCGATGCTCCACAGCAATTGGAACGCCCAGTTCCTCCTTCTGTGGGCTGAGAGTCTTGGCAGGAATATCCTCTCCGATTTCTTTCCGCTCGGACGCAAAGATTTAACAGTCCTCACCGAAGACCACTACGAAGCCTTGGCTGCGTGCGATCTGGCTCTCTCCGCCTGCGGAACGGCCAACCTCGAGGCTGCGCTCTTGGAAACCCCGATCGTTGCCTTCTACCGTATCTCTCCCCTGACCTGTTTTTTTGTCCGCAGGTTGTTCAAGATCAAAAATTTCAGCATCGTCAACATCCTTGCTGGGAAAAAAGTCATTCCCGAGCTCATCCAGACGGATTTCTCAGCCGAGGCGCTTTACGCAGAAGCAAAAAAAATCCTGGATTCTGAGCAACTGAGGGCGGAGATGAAGGCCGAATTCAGAAACATCAAAACGGTGCTCGGTGATAAAATTGCCTCACAGAATGCCGCTATGGAATTGGATAGGCTGATTCGCAGCTCTCAGAGAATCCCATGAAAGGAGGAGGAGATGAAAAAGCTCGAAACTTTATTGGCAACAATATTCTTCTCTGCGCTTTGGTCAGCCTTTCCTCTTCTTTCGGCCCAGCAGATGTATCTCGAAGAAAACAGGGCTTGCCGCTATCTGGAGGAAGGAAAAATCGACGACGCCATTCTCCTCTTGAACAACAAGCTTAAAAGATATCCCCGCAACTACGATTGCCATCTCTATCTTGGGGTGGCCTATTATCTCAAAGGAAATTTCGAGAAATCGATGGAGACTCTGAATAAAGTTGAGTTTGAAACAGAAAGAATCGAAAAAGCCAGGGCCACCATGCAGGCCGGAAAAAGACTGGAAGATTTCAGCCAGGAAGACCTCTACCTGGCTCAAAGGGCTGACATTGTCTTCACCAAGGGAAGAAGAGGAATTCTGAAATTTGCCTTGGGAATGCTTTACAAGAAAAGCGGCGATTATAAAAATGCGGAAAAGAGGTTCAGCGAAGCCCTCAAATACCAGTACCCGGAACCCGAAGCGAGAAAACAGCTTGCAGTTGTCGATTGCTTTCTCAAGGATTTTAAAGAGGCAAGAAAACACCTGGAAGAAATTTTCAAAACCGAGGAAAAAAGCGATGCCTTGCGCTTCATGGATGGGTATATTGCTTACCACCTCAACGAGTAAGCCAAGGCCATTGAAATTTTTATGCAAATTTCAGAGACAATGCCCGATGCCAAGAGAAACCTGGCCACAACCTATTACAACCAGGGGAATTACGCCAAGGCAGTTGAAATCTGGGAAGAAATACTGAAATCGGACCCCAAGGATGTCGATGCCCTCAGAAACACTGGCCGGGCCTTTTTTCATCTTGGCCAGAAAGAGAAAGGACAAGAGCAGTTCCAAAAGGCTGGTCTGACGATGAAAGTCGAAAAATATTCTCTTAAGACTATCCCCCCGATCCTTATCGACCTCTTCCCCGAATCCCCGTTTGGCTTTCAGTGTGATGCAATCTGAGCTTTAGGCTCCACAGTCGGTGAGAATCACTCTCTTCAGTTCTTTTCCATTTTGTGTGGGTGAAGGAGATATGGTAACAAAAAGCCTCTCAGAGATGGCTGAAGCGACCATTGAAGGTTTAGCCTTCCCGAGCTGCCCTTCGAGGGAACCCGACGGAGTCGGGCGGCGAGGATGTCTGAGCGAAGCGAGTTCCGCAGCCGCCGAGAAGGGCTGCGAGGGAACGGCGTTAAAAACCTGAAGGGGAGCGAAGCCACTCTGGGGAGGCTTTCAGATGAGCCACACAAAATGTAAGAGAGCCTCCTCTTCAAAAAGGGAAACTTTTCGCTTACAGGACCTTGAGCACTTCCAAGGCCAGCTCGTATTTTCCGAGAGGCGGGCTGATCTGGATGCCCTCCACTCTATCCTTAACGGCCGCAGCAATTTCCTGGGCAATCTTTACGCCTTCCTGTCTCGCTCTCTCCGCTCCTTTTTCCTGAGCATCCCTCATTCTCTTCATGACTTCCGCCGGCACTGTGGCTCCTGGAACCTCATTGTGCATGAACTCCGCATTCCGCAAACTCGAAAGCGGCCATATCCCGGCCAGGATGGGAATACGGCAGGCTTCGATTTTCTTTAAAAAATTCTCGAGAATCTTGATGTCAAACACGGGCTGGGTGATGGCAAATTCGGCTCCGGCATCGACTTTCCACTTGAAACGGGAAATCTCATAGTCAAGGTTCGGAGCTCCGGGATTGACTCCTACCCCGATATGAAATCCTGTCGGCTCGGGCAAACGCTTTCCTCCGATGTCAATCCCTTTGTTCAGAAAATTGACGACATTGGTCAGACCGATGGAATCCACATCAAAGACAGCTGTGGCATCTGGATAATCTCCAAGCTTTGGCGGATCTCCAGTGATGATGAGAATATTTCTTATTCCTTGAGCATACATCCCGAGCAGATCAGACTGCATCCCCAGTAAATTCCGGTCCCGGCAGGTGTAATGAAGAACGGGCTCTATTTTCGATTTAGCGCTTAAGATAAAGGCCAAGGCCAAGGCGCTCATCCGCGCGCTAGCACGGGGTCCATCAGGAATATTGACGCAGTCAATCCCCTCCCGCTCAAGCCTGCAAGCCATTTCAATCGTCTGGGAGGCGTCATGACCCCGCGGCGGCAATATTTCCACACTGACCACGAATTCTTTTTCTGCCAGTTTTCTGGCCATTTGCGATTTATCCCGCAGCCTGACCTTTTTCTCTTCCATTTTTTCTTCAGGAGGCAGGATAACAATTTTCTCTTTCCGCGAAGGCTGCAGGGCTTTTATCGCATTTTGAATGGCCTTGATATGGGAAGGCGTTGTTCCGCAACATCCTCCGACAACCTTCACTCCATTGAGGATAAAACGCTTCGCGTATTCAGCCATATACTCAGGAGAACAGAGGTAAAGATTCCTTCCCTCCACATTCGTCGGAATTCCAGCATTGGGCATGGCTGAAAGAGGCCGTCGAGTCACTCGAACCATCTTTTCTATGCACTGAAGCATATGAGCGGGACCCACGCTGCAGTTGACACCGACGACAGGCGCCTTCCACTCCTCGAGCGATTTGGTGAAGACTTCAGGAGTAGTCCCGTAGAGGCTGTTTCCGCTTTCCTCAATTGTCATTTCAGCAATGAAGGGGAAATCCTGGCCTAATTTCTGAACCGCTTTTATAGCCTGATGGATCTCATTGATATCCGAAAATGTTTCCAGGATCAACAAATCGACTCCTCCCTCCAAGAGGGCCTGAGCCTGTTCATAGAATGCTTCTTCGGCCTCGTCAACAGAGGTTGGCCCCCACGGTTCTATCTTCAATCCGAGCGGACCGATAGAGCCGGCGACAAAAATCTCTTTTCCGGCTATTTCTCTTGCAATCCGCGCTCCTGCGATATTGATCTCACGGACATCGTCCTCCAGACCAAATTTTCTCAGCTTATAACGATTGCCGCCAAAGGTGTTTGTCTCGATGATATTGGCACCGCTTTGGACATATTCACGGTGAATGTCCTTAACAATTTCGGGATTGCTGAGGTTGAGCTCATCAAAACAGGAATTGAGATAAATTCCTTTGCTGTAAAGCATGGTGCCCATGCCTCCATCACAAAGAAGAACATTTTCCCGGAGAAGCTCTAAAAAATCTTTATGAATGGCGAACCGCCCTCAGTCCACTGGATAGAATTTGGCCCAGATTATAACGCCAGGATGTCAGAAAAGTCAAACTCAGAGTTAAAATCTGAAGCATCTTTTTTCCCGTGATGAGAAAGGAAATTTGATAGAATGAGGAATGGAGGAGCTGGTTTCCGTCCCTCCGAAGCCCATGGCGGCGGGTGGGAGGGTCTTTGGCGAGGAGGAAATATCTTTAGGCAGGACGAATTCAAGCCGGTCAAACATTTTCAGTTGATGAGCATCCGCGCTTCCAGCTTTCAACTCCAAAACATACAGAGCCGGGATTTCGGGAGAATAGGAAGGACAAGGGAGACGAGGACAAGGAGGGATATTCCGTCCGATATGGACAATTCTTTTTTCTGCATCCAGCCAGAGAATATCCAAAGGAAATTTCATGTTTCTCATCCAAAAGGAATGTTGACCCTTCTCTTCAAAGATAAAAAGCATCGCCTGGTCGGGCTCGATTTTCTCCCTGTGCATGAGGCCGAGCTGCCTTTCCTCATCGGTGACAGCCAGTTCAGCCGTGACGGCCATTCCGTCGGGAAGAAAGACTTTGACAAATTCTTTATTGCAGGCAGCGACTGAAAACGAGGCTGTTAAAAATACCAGGCAGATAAGATGCAGAGGCTGTAACTTCATCTTAATCCTGAGCTTGGAAATCGATTGAGCTTTCATTTTTTGTCTCTAATGAGTGGAGATCAAAGGCACAAACCGGACCGGGAGGAGTTTTTTTTCTTTGAATTTCCTCTTTTCACTTGCGACCAGAATCAATTCCTGAAACATCGACCCGATGGGGATGACCATTCTCCCTGAAATATTCAATTGGTCTTTCAAGGCTTGCGGCACCTTGGCCGGGGCGGCTGTGACCATGATGACATCATACGGGGCATGCTCTTTCCAGCCCAGAGTTCCGTCCCCGATATGAAAAAAGATATTTTTATACTCCAATTTTTCCAGAACTTCCTGGGCTCTGAGGGAAAGTTCTCTGACGATTTCAACCGTGTAGACCTCCTTCACAATCTCAGCCAAAACAGCGGCTTGGTAACCCGATCCTGTGCCCACTTCCAAGGCCCTCTCATCGCCCTTCAAGGAGAGGGCTTCGGTCATATAAGCGACAATATAAGGCTGGGAGATGGTCTGCCCTTCTCCGATAGGAAGAGGCTCATCCTGGTAAGCATAAGCCTTCATGTTATCCAGAACAAAAAGGTGCCTCGGGACCTTTCTCATCGCCGATAGGACTTTTTCATCCTTGACTCCTCTGGACTCAATCTGGTTTTTGACCATTCTCTCTCTCTCTTCATCAAAATCTTTTTTCATTCTCGTTCAACTCTGGAGCGAGCTTATCTCCCCCGATCGACTCCTGTCGAAATTTTATTCTAGTAGGCTTTGGCAAAATAGACCAGAGTGCCGGAAGGCCCGTTGCAGTAAGCGCATTTTCCTTGAGCTTTTTTCTTGTCCTGTTCGAGAGGAATGACGCGGATAGTGGCCATGGTCTCTTCTTTGATCTTCTCCTCGCAATCCTGCTTCCCGCACCAAAATGTCTTTATGAACCCCCTCTTTCGTTCCATGACAGTTATAAATTCTGAATAATCCTTGACTTCATGGGTGTTCTCACGTTGAAACTTCAGGGCCTCCTCGAATATGGTCTTCTGAATGCCCTTTAGGATTTCAGGCGCTCTTCTCCCCAGAGAATCCAGTCCAACGATCTCCTTCTGTCCTGTATCGCGGCGGACAGCAATGACCTGTTTACTCTTCACATCTTTAGGCCCTATCTCAATCCTGAGCGGAACTCCTCTCATTTCCCATTCGGAGAATTTCCAACCCGGCGTAAATTCCTCCCTCGAATCCAGCTTTACCCGTATGCCTTTTTTCTTCAACTCTTTCTCAATATTTTGGGCCACAGGCAAAATGTTTTCCTTCCAGTTCCCGAGAGAAATGGGCACGACCACCGTTTGGATTGGGGCGACTTGGGGAGGGAGTTTGAGACCAGAGTCATCGCCATGAGCCATGACCAGGGCTCCGACCAGCCGCGTGGATACTCCCCAGGATGTCTGCCAGACATACTGCAGATTCTGGCTCCTGTCTTCAAAGCGGATGTTGAACACTTTTGAGAAATTCTGGCCAAGATTATGGGAGGTCCCCATTTGAAGAGCTTTGCCGTCGGACATCAAGGCCTCTATGGCGTAAGTTTCCAGGGCCCCGGCAAACCTTTCCTTCTCAGATTTCTTTCCTGAAAGCACAGGAATAGCCAGGTCCGCCTCAACAGCGTCCTTATAAAGCGCAAGAATCATCAAGGTTTCTCTTTGGGCTTCCTCCAGCGTCTCATGCGCCGTATGACCCTCTTGCCACAAGAATTCTGTAGTTCTCAAAAAGGGCCGTGTCACCTTCTCCCAGCGGACGATATTGGCCCACTGGTTGATCAATACTGGCAAATCCCGCCATGATTTAATCCATTTCGCGTACATGTTGCCGATGATCGCTTCTGAGGTGGGACGAACGGCCAATCTCTCTTCGAGTTCCTCCTGCCCACCCTGGGTGACCCATGCCACCTCGGGCGCAAAGCCTTCGAGATGTTCTGCTTCTTTCCTGAGAAAACTTTCCGGGATAAGAAGAGGGAAATAAGCGTTTTCATGACCAGATTCTTTTATCCTTTTATCGATCAGGGCTTGGATGTTTTCCCAAAGGGCATAGCCATAAGGACGGATGACCATCATCCCCTTGATTGGGGCGTAATCAGCCAACTCGGCTTTCTGGATGATCTCCACGTACCATCTGGAGAAATCTTCACTCTTCGCAGTGATGTGCTTGACGAATCGTTCATCTCTGTTCACAAGTGGCTTCCTTTGTTCAATTCTCGGTCATTCTATCCGCAGCCATTTTTTTTGTCAAGAAAGCAAACTCCTTCAATTTTCACCCTTCAATTCATCCCTAAAGGTGATTGTTGTCTCAAAAAAGATATCCTAGAATTTGATGGCAGAAATAAAAAAGAGACATGAAATTAGAAAAGCACATTATAAATAAGTTTAATAAAATCAAAGAGATAGATCAAGATGGGAACGCTTCTCTTCTTTTTACAAAAAGGCTCGACTCCGCAAAACGGCGAGCAGTTAGCCACAGGGATAACCTTTTTCGATGAGAAAAAACCTAAAAAAATCACCCAATAAATCATCTTTAAAAGCGATTGATAGCCTCCGACCTCTATGGCAAAATTTTTTCATACCATGAATGGAATAAACATGAACGGAATAAAATTGTGCGATAAGCCCTCCTTCCAAGGCGCTACCGGAGTTGCGAAGAGAGAGCGAAGTTTCGAGCTCTCTCTTCCAATTCTGGTTACGGGATCCGACGCCGAAGGAAAGGAAATCAGAGAATACACGGACCTCATTTCCATCAGCTCTCAGGAAGCCATCTTTCAGCTGAATTCCAGAGTCATGATCGGCTCCAAGCTAAATTTATTCATGGAAATCCCCAAAACGCATCTTCTTGAAAATTATCTGAAACTCGAGACCTCAGGCCGAGTGATTTACATCAAAGCGGAAAAAAACAGCAAGAAAAAACAGCTCATCTCTGTCCGCTTGAATAAAAACTACAAGATCCGCTCTGTTAAGAAAAACTGACTTCCCTCGTCTCTTTCTTTTAAAATCAATCTCTTCTTGACAACGAATTTGCGTTTTTATAACATACAGCTAAAAGACATGAAAAAAACCAAATCGCCAAAGAAATCTATAAAAAAGGAAACACAAGTGGTCAAGAAGGCATCTCCTGCAGAAGAGGAAAAAAAGATCAACACCTTGATCTACTGCACCTCAGATTTGATCCTCTCTGGAATGCTGAAAACACTCGAGAGTGCGCCGGACATAGAAATTATCAACATCGAGAAAAGCACCATCGACTTATTCATCGAATCCATAAGAAATCTCAAGCCCCATGTCATTCTCTTTACCAACTCTGAGCCCTTGCCCAATCTCCGAGAGGTCTGCAAAGCCATCATAGAGATATCAAGCGGCCAAGCCAAATCCAGGCTGCTGCTCCTGGGCAATATTCCTTCTCATGAAGAAGTGGTCAGCTTGATGAATGCGGGTGTCAGAGGCTACTTTGACCTGAATGACCCGTCCGATCAACTGACCGATGCTGTGAGAATCGTGCATAAAGGAGAAATCTGGCTGCCGCGGGACAAGATGAGCAGCATCATGGACAGAATTATTTCCGTCGTCGGAAAAGACCTTAAAGAAAAGACTCTCGATCAGCTCACGCCGACAGAGTTTCAGGTTCTTAGACTCATCGGTCAAGGCAAAAGCAATGATGAAATCGCCAATGCTCTCTTCATCAGCAAAAATACCGTGCGGTCTCACATCAAAAGCATATACGCCAAGCTCAATACCCATAGCAGGCTCCAACTTGCGCTCTATGCCATTAACTCAGCCCTGTTTTAACCCTTCGAGGGATATGATGAGGTAAGCATGACAAAAAAACGAGCTTCAAAGAAAAAAACCTCCAAACAAACCGCAACAAAAAAATCTGCTTTATCTGCCCCCAAACTCAACCGTCGCAGAGAATGGCGCTTCGAACTGCCTCTTCCAGCAAAAATCGAGGGCAAGCTCCCCGGTGGGAAAAAATTCCATGAAGAAACAACCGTCGAAAACATAAGCTCAAAAGGTGTCTACTTCTGTCTCGATTCAGGAGTGGTGATTGGATCAAGGCTCAATTTGGTCATAGATTTGCCCGATGAGCTGGCCGGCAACAAAAAGCTAAAACTCTGTATCGGAGGTCTCACTGTTCGTCTCGAAGAGGGAGATAAAAAAGGGAAAAGACAGGGTGTCGCACTCCGCTTTCAGAAAAGATTCAGGATCATCCCTTCAGAAAAATAAAAATTCAATTCCAAGGCCCTGGACTGAACTTGGGGTATCGAAGAACAGCAAATTTCCTTTTCTTTAATCATATTGCCGACTCGTTCCTTTTGAACACAAGGTCATTGATCTGTCAAATTGGCCCGGGAGTTTAACGGTGCTCGTCGTCGCCCTGACAGGAGGAATTGCAGCCGGAAAATCTATAGCCGCCAAAGTCCTGGAAGACTTGGGTTGTTATGTCCATCACGCTGATAAAATTGCCCGCGAGCTGATAGAGCCTGGAAAACCGGCGTGGGAAAAAATTGTCGCCCATTTTGGCGAAAACATTCTTAATAAAGATAAAACCATAAATCGCTCTCGCCTGGGAGCGATTATTTTCCGTGACGTCAAAGAACGGACTTTTCTCAATAAACTCATACACCCCCTCGTCCTTGAAAAGAAAAAAGAAATGATCCGTCTTCTCCAAAGAGCGGGCCGCTACAAAATCTTCGTCTCGGAAGCTGCCTTGACCATCGAGGCCGGCTTTGCCCCTTTCTTCGATAAGATCGTTCTGGTCAATTGCCAAAAAGAAGTCCAGCTCAAAAGACTGATGGAAAGAGATAAAATCAGCCGAGAAGAAGCCCTTCAGAAGATGAAGAGCCAATTGGAGCCTGCTCGAAAGCTCAAATATGCAGACTACGTGATCGATTCTTCAGGCTCTCTCCAAAGCACAGTGGAACAAACTGAAAAAGTTTACAGAAATCTAATGCTGGACTATGAGCTGAAATGCAAAAAAGAGCGCAAGAACACATCTCTGTGATTTGAGACGTATTGATTTCAGAGACGCAGCCAGCAGGGGGATCATAAGCTCATGATGGCCGATAAAATAGAATCCC
>CAZJYC010000028.1:0-30928 GCA_964550165.1 uncultured Eubacteriales bacterium | reverse complement strand
CAGGGGGGCGGGTGGGAGGGTCTTGGGCGAGGAGGGATGGAAACCAGCACTGTTCAAGTGGGCTTTTATCATCATCTGCCTTCACGGAAAAAGATGCTTATCTTTTCTTAGAGGTTGTTGACTTAACGGATGGAATGATTTATTTTTCGTATCTGTGACTCTGGCAGCGATGTCGAGAGGTTATGAAGGTCAAGCTGCAAATCCATAAAAGAAAAAAGGAAACCTCCCGCGTTCATCTGCTGTTGTTTATCGGCCTGGCATTGGCTCTTTTTTTCGTCCTGAGCTTTTACCGCAAGGACCGAAAAGGAAATATCGAATCCGTATCTGCGGAAAAAAAAGCGCTGAATCAGCTTCATCAGGTTCAGCAGGTGCCGCCTCCCTTGAAAGAAAACAGAGAAATCATCCGTCGAGGAATGACCTTGACAGATGTTCTCAAACCCTATGGCTTTTCCCCAACGGCAATAACGAACCTGAGGAAAGAGGTGCAGCCGGTTTATGACCTCTCCAAAATAAAGGCCGGCCATGAATTCAGAGTCTATTGCACTAAAGAAGGGGAAGTTGCTTCACTGGAATACGATATCGACGGGGATCGCTTTCTTTGTATTCAGACCAATGAAGGGAAATACACGGCTGAGATAAAAAAAGTTCCGTACGATTTTGAAATAAAGATGATCCATAGCGTCATTGAGGATAATCCCATTTCGGCAGTGATCAAACAAAACGAAAAAAGCATCCTGGCTCTCAATCTGGCCGACCTTTTCGGCTGGGATATCGATTTCAACTATGACCTCCGCCAGGGCGATTCTTTCAAAATCCTGTTCGAGAAAAAATATCTGCGCGGCGAATCCATCGGCTACGGTAACATCCTCGCCGCGGAATTCATCAACCAGGGAAAGGTATTCCAGGCCTTCCGCTACACTTATCCAGACACGAATGAATCCGATTATTTCACCCTCGATGGAAAATCTCTGCGAAAGGAATTCCTTAAATCTCCCATCCGCTTCACGCGAATCACATCCCGGTTCAGCTACAGCAGGCTCCATCCCATTTACAAGGTTTTCCGGCCTCACTTGGGCGTCGATTACGCGGCCAGGGTGGGGACGCCCGTCCAGGCCACGGCAGACGGGACAGTGACTTCTGCCGGATGGCAGGGACCTTCCGGGAGGATGATCACCATTCGTCATAAGAACGAGTACGAAACCATGTACCTCCACTTAAGGGGATTTGCGGAGGGAATCAGGAAAGGGGCAAAGGTCAGAAGCGGCCAGGAAATCGGGTATGTGGGAGCTTCGGGCGAGGCAACGGGCCCTCATCTCGACTACAGAATCAAGCACAGGGGAAGGTTCATCAACCCTCTGGCCTTCAATCCTGAACCGGTGAAGCCGCTCAGGGCAGAATATTATGATGATTTCCAGAAGCAAGCCGAAAAATATTATCTCTGCTTCGAAGCTCCTCTCTGCATTTATTCCTGTCTCAGCAATGCCATGATGCAGCCTTGGTGATTTTCATCCTTGGCTCGTTAAAACGAGATAAAGCATTGAACGATGGAATCTCCGCGATTCGTTATTTTCTGACGGTCCCGCCCCCGCTTTTCTGCGAGCCTCCACCACGAGAAGAACTGCTCCCGCTTGAGGAGGATTGAGAAGACGATCCTGAACCGGAACCAGAACTTGAACCGGAACCGGAGGAAGAGCCCCCGCCTGACGAGCCGCCAGCCATGCTAGCCATGTTCCCCCAGCCTCGAACGGAGGAGGAAGAAAGACGCAGCTCAGGGCAGCGAATTTCATTGCTTCTGCTGGAATAGATTAAGGACACTCCGGCCTTCAAGGCCACTTTGGCGTCAGGATTCCAATCCCTGGCCCGCAACAAAATACGCTTTGAAACGGACGGGGCGATGCCGGAGGATATCTCCCATCGACGGGCTTCGCTGCTTCTCTCGGTCAAAGCCAATTCTTGCCTGGCCATCTCTCCCCTCAATTCGCCAACGCCCTCTCTGGCCGGCTTTTCTCCTCTACCAGCAGCCTTTTCGCCCTTAACAGACAACAGATACATGGCGACTTTATTGGCCACGTAAGCTCTCGAATGATTGAGCCTGAAAGTCTTTACGGCTTCCCGGCGAGGATCGATTGCTTGCTGCGGGAGTGATTCTTTTTGTTTTGGCCAGGAGATATCTCCTATCTTCAGCATTTTCTCCTGGATTCTCGGTGCGTTCAAATCGTCCTTCTTGACGATGGCCATCTGATAGGGCATCTTTCGCAGGATAGCAAGCATTCGTTCATCGCCCTTCTCCAGCAAAGCAGTCATATTCTTGATGATTTTCCCATATTCTCTGGGAGCCTTATAAGGAGGGGTAGATGGAGTTCTCTTTTTCAACTGGTCTTTGGTGACGGTGGTGACAACTTTCCTCAATCCACCCTCTGGAATTTCTTGTCCACTCGGATAATAGCTGCCATAATAATAATAACCGCTCAGAGGATAGAACCAATTCATAAATGTCCAGGGTCCCCAGAAGTAATAGCCTGCGTAGTAATCCCACCACACCCAGGCCGGAGCAAAAGCAGAGCCAGGAATCCAAAGCCAGCCCCGGTTTTCGTCCCAAACCCAGACACCGAGATGGTAGGGAGCCCAGCCCCAGGGCTCAGCGGGCACCCAGAAAAGCTGACCGCTAAGCTCTCTCCAATGGCCATAAATGTAGGGATGCCAGCTTCCCCAGGGATAGTAATCGTTGTAAAAAGGCCGCCAGACATAGCCGTAAAGGCTGTCCCAGAGCCACTCTCCGTAGCGGCTGCTATATTTCTGGGCAAAATAGATGACTGCTTTCGGATACCTAAGGATTGGCCTGGGAAGAAAGCTCACTCCTTCATGGAGCTCCTCAAAATTCTCGTTCATCATCGCATTCCATGACATAAAATCGGCATCCTCTTCGTAATTTCCCAAAAGAAGCTTATGGTCCGGTGAGATGGTCAACCTTTCGTTTTTTCCCAGAGCTTTCTCCAAGAGGTTTTTCTCATCAACGCCGTAGAGGACCTCGGCTTTCCCGTATCTAACTTGGACGCCCGTGCTCCCATTCTCGTCAGCGCTGATCGTGCCAACTGTGTTGTGTTTCAATTTCACAGCGGCATTCGGAGCCACGACCTGAAAAATCTCAGGATAATTGAACCTCTTGTACATGACATAGATTTCGCCCTTAAGGAGCAAGAGGTTTGTCATTTTCTTTCTTGAGCTGAGACTCTGAGCCATTACGGTCTCGATTTTCAGCTCTGTTGCATAGTCCAGTCTGATGACCGTTCCTGTGTCAAGCTGGATTTCGCACCGCCTTCTGTCTGTGGTCCGGATAAGGTCACCGGGCGCTAGGGGGAAATTCACCACAGCCAGCTCGGGTTGCTCTTCTCCTTCTCTCAGGACCACGGGGTCCTTGCCGTCGTGCTGAACTTCCGAGTAGCTGATATGGCCGAAATAAAAATCAGTCTTTGGCGAATTGACGTATTGATAATGAGATTTGGAATTCAAGAAAGGAGGAAGGAAAAGAAACACAATAAAGACTCCCAAGGCCAAAAGTTTATGCTTTTTCATGGCTTCCCTCCTCTTTATTGCTCGCACATTATACAGTAAGTGCAACCTTTATGCCAAATATCTCCTGGCTCAAGGACAAGGCGGAGCAGGTTTTCCTGTCCTTTTCTCGAGCCAAGTGCACCATAAAGAGGACAGCCACTCTTTATTCAGCCTGCTGAAGGCAACTCATTTTTTGGGTAAGCATCTTTTTTTCCGTGTTGGGAAAAGAGATTTGGTAGAGTGAGGAAGGGAGGCGCTGGTTTCGGTCCCTCCGAAGCCCATGGTGGCGGGTGGGCAGGTCTTTGGCGAGGAGGGATGGAAACCAGCACTGTGAAAGTTGGTTTTTATCATCATAGGCCTTCACGCGAAAAAAGATGCTTCCTTTTTTGGGTTTTTGTTGACAACTCTAAAGCGATATATTTAGAATGATTCAGTTAACCATTCGTACATAAAATCTCAAGGAGGTTATCATGAAAATCACTCTCAGTGTCCTAAAAGCGGATATTGGCAGCATCGGCGGCCATATCACTCCCAGCCAGGCGCTTTTCAATGAAGTGAAGAACTTTGTCCAGAGCAACGGCAAAAACCTGATCCACGACTTCTATCTCAGCCATACCGGAGACGACATTGCCATCCTCTGCACTCACGAGAGAGGCATCTTAAACGAGAAAATCCATAAATTGGCCTGGGATGCGTTTATAGCCGGAACCGCTGTTGCCAAAAAGCAGGGGCTCTACGGAGCTGGACAGGATTTGTTAAAAGATGCGTTCAGCGGCAACATTAAAGGAATGGGTCCAGCTGTGGCCGAGATAGAGTTCGAAGAGCGGCCCAATGAGCCTTTCGTCTTTTTTGCAGCGGACAAAACTGACCCCGGCGCTTACAACCTGCCGTTCTACCTGGCCTTCACCGACCCGATGTACTGCGCGGGTTTACTCTTGAGCCCCAAAATGGGCGAAGGTTTCAAGTTCCGGATCATCGACGTCGAATACACCGAAAAGGACAAAGTCATCGAGCTCAATGCCCCTGACGAGATTTACGACATCGCTGCTCTGCTGCGAGACAATGAACGCTATGTCATCGAGAGCATCTATTCCCGGAACACAGGAAATCAGGCCGCTGCAGTCTCCACCACACGTCTCCACAACATCGCCGGAAAATACACAGGGAAAGACGACCCTGTGGCTTTAGTCAGAGTCCAAGGCGAATTTCCCGCAACGGGCGAGTTACTTGCTCCCTTCCATATCGGCCATTATGTCGCTGGTTTTATGCGAGGCAGCCACATCGGACCCCTCATGCCCTGCAAACTCAACGCCACCATATCCTTCTTTGACGGACCTCCGGTGGTGACAGGAGCTGCCTTCTGTGTCAGAAACGGGAAATTGACAGAGCCTGCGGATGTCTTCGACCATCCTTACTGGGATTACGTCAGGCACCAAGTCTCCGAAAAGGCCACGGCTATCCGGCGGCAGGGATTCAGCGGAGCGGCAATGCTTCCTTACAGCGAGCTCGAATATGGCGGCATTGTCGAGAAGCTGGAAAAACTGGAGAAGAAATTCAAGTTCGAAGGCTAAAGGAATATCCCCGCAAGAACTGAGCAACAAGCTAAAACGAAAGAGACAATATCTTTTGGTAAATCTCGCATGAAAAAGCCGAGAAATCCTTTTCCCACAGTGGACATCATCATCGCAATCAAAGGACCCGATGGGAAAGAAGGCATTGTGCTCATCAAACGCAAGAATCCTCCCCACGGCTGGGCCCTGCCCGGAGGATTTGTCGACTACGGGGAATCTCTGGAGAAAGCCGCTGTTCGAGAGGCCAAGGAAGAAACATCGCTCGATATCCATCTGAAGAGTCAATTTCATACTTACTCTGACCCCGGCCGTGATCCACGCCAGCATACGATTTCAACAGTCTATGTCGCCACAGCCCGAGGACAGCTCAAAGCAAGAGATGATGCTCGAGAAATCGGGATATTCACCAGAGACGAAATCGATTTTCCTCTTGCCTTTGACCACAAACAAATTTTGGATGACTATTTCAAGCGGAAATTTGGAAAAGATAAAAAAAGCTCAATATGAGCCCTCGTGCTGAATTTGGAGTCTGAAGAAAAATGGAGAAAAGCAAAAGAAAAAATAAAAACGAAGATGAGCAAGAACTGAAGGAGGTTCATAGAGTCTGGGGACCTGCAGAGGCTGAAGTGGTCAAAACTTTTCTGGAAAGCAACGGAATTTCTTGCATTTTTCGAGGCCAAGTGGTTCAGTCCGTCAGCCCTTTTTCCGCGGACGGGCTTGGAGAGATAAAGATCTTGGTCACCAAAAAAGCTTTTAAGATTGCTAAGAAGCTTATCGAATCCCAAAAAACTTAAAATCGGCTTCTCTTTGCCCCCGGATATCTGCAAAAAATGGATCTTAATCTCCATTCATTGCACTGCCTGATTCTGCTCAGTCATTTCGATCAATAAAAACCGGTGTGCCCTTTTTTCTTTTTCAGACTTATAGCTCTTCATAGTCCCTTTCAATCAAATAGATATCTTCAAGATTTTAGGGTTGATTGAGGTATAAGTTTAATCAGGAGAGAGGCGGGAAGGGACGAGCGACATCGGAAGATTTAGCCCTCCCGAGCCGGACTCGAGGGAAGCCGACAGGCCGGTCGAGATGTTTGAGCACGAGATATAAAAACATGAGATGCTATTTTATGGCACAGACATTTAAAAAAAGCCCAAAGCAAGCGGACGGAGTTTCGAGACCGTTGAGAGGACGGCAAGGGAATGGCGTTAAAAATCTGACTGGAGCGAGAACATCCCCGCCTCTCTCTGATTGAATGGAACCTACACAAAATTGAAGAGAGCCGATTGAATTAAATAGATCTTAACAAATCTCCCGTTTATTTCCCAAATTAAATATTCTTTATATAGTGGCATGATCTTTATTCACGCAATATATAGAAAGTTGAATAAGATAGTTATCTTTTCTGCATTTTTTTCTTGACATTGTATATTTTCTCCCCTATATTTCTAGGAAAATGGGATGAAACGGGAAGAAATGGGATATACGCTCATCGGAAGTTACACAGCACGGTTCGACAAAAGCGGCCGGATAAAAATTCCCGAAAAATTCCGCATGGCTATCGAGGAAAAATACGGCAAAGACTTATTCATAACTTCTCTCACCAATGAGTCTGTTCAGATCTATCCTCTCCCCGTTTGGGAAAAAATGTCGAGAATTTCCAGAATTGGAGCCTATCACATCAAGCCCGCTGTGAGAAAATTCATGCTTCATGTTAACAAAATCGGAAATCATTATCAAATCGATTCCAAAGGACGCATCCTGGTCAGCCAGCTTCTCAGAGAGCAAGCAAAACTCGAAGACGAAGTCCTGGTCGTCGGCATGACCAACCATCTCGAAGTCTGGAACAAGAATTTACTCGATGTGAAACTCCAAGAAATGCCGCTGACACACGAAGACTTTGACCATATCGCCGCACTCTTACCTCAGGAAGAAATCGAATGAATGGAAATGGACATGTTCCGGTTCTTTTAAAAGAGGTCCTGGACTTCCTGCATGTAACTCGGCCTGGAGTCTATGTGGACTGCACTCTCGGCCTGGGAGGGCATGCCTTGGAGATAATCAAGAAAAATCCTAGAGCGAGCCTCATCGGATTTGACATCGACGAAATGTCTCTCTTGAAAGCAAAAGAAAAACTCGAAGCCTATGCCAATAGAGTTAAGCTTTACCACTCGGACTTCAGGTATCTTCCTGACCTGAAAGTGGATTTTTCTCATGTCCGGGCGATTCTGCTTGACCTGGGAATCTCATCTTTCCAGCTGGATAATCCAGAAAGAGGATTCAGTTTTAGCCGAGAGGGACCTCTCGACATGCGGATGGACTTGCGCAACAAAATAACGGCTTCCAAAATAGTCAACCATTTCTCAGAGCACAAACTCAGCCAAGTATTCGAGGAATACGGCGAACTCAGACAGGCAAAAAGACTGGCCAGGGAAATTGTCTCAAGAAGAAAAGTCCAGAAAATCGAGACCACTACCCAGCTCTGCCGAATCGTTGAGGAGATATGCCATTGGAGGCCACAAAAAGGGAAGATTCATCCTGCGGCGAAAGTCTTTCAAGCCGTACGGATCGAAGTGAACCAGGAGTTGAAAAGCCTCTCTGGATTCTTAGAGAGGATCGCTCAGAAGATGCCAAAGAAGGCGCGCATCGCTGCCATCTCTTTTCACTCCCTGGAGGATAGAATCATCAAGCACACTTTTGCCCGGCTTGCGGCCTCACCCGATTATCCCCCGCTGCTAAAAATATTAACCAAAAAGCCGGTCGTCCCTTCGGAAGGAGAGATTATCCTGAATTCCAGAGCAAGGTCAGCCAAACTCAGGGTTGCAGAGAGAATTTGAATGGTCAGAAAAAAATTCAGAAAAAAAGAAATCCTGCTCGTCGTATTTTTTACCCTGTCGCTGATCTCAATTTTCTGCTTCTACATCTGGCATCGAGTAGAATCTCTGAAAATAGGATATGAAATTAGCGACCTTGAAAAAAAAGTCCAGGCACTGATGGAGGACGTCGAAAAATTGGAAACTGAAAAGGCACAACTCCTCTCTCCTGAAAATGTCGAAAAAATCGCAAAAGAAAAATTGGGCTTGATTGAGCCTCGAGAGGACCAGATTATCCACGATGACTCGAACTTTAATCTCAAAAAATGACTCCATGAGTCCTCTGTACCAGAAAAGGGCTCATAGAAGAACAACTTTCCTCTCTTTTATCCTGGTATTTTGGATGACCAGCCTCCTCGTCCGACTCATTCAGCTTCAGGTTTTTGAACATCCCCGTTTAAAGGCAGACGTTCTGGGACAAACCCAAGACAGAGTCAAAATCCTCCCCAAAAGAGGAACTATCTATGACCGCTCGGGGAACATCCTTGCCCGGAGCATCCCCAGAAAATCCGTTTACTGCATCTCCTCGCCACGCGAACCTTACTCCCTCCAGCTCGAAAAAATATACAAGCTCAGGCAAGTTCTTGGCTTATCCGATAACGATATTCGAAAAATTAAAGATAGATTAAAAATGAAATCAATCTTCATTTGGGTAAAAAGGAAAATTGACCCGGATAGAGAAGACATTGTGGAAAAACTCCTGCCGGATGGCTTCTATTTCATAGAAGAAAATAAAAGATTCTACCCTCACCATCAACTGGCTGCTCATCTTCTGGGAAGAATAGGCATCGATGATACGGGCTTTAGCGGAGTGGAGTACAAATACAATTCCTATCTACAGGGCGAAGAGGGAGAATACTTGATTCTGAGAGACGCCAAGAAAAGAAAATTTCACCGCGAAACTCTGAATGAGCCCAAGCCTGGAAAAAATATATATCTGACAATCGATGAAACCCTGCAATACCTCACAGAAAAGGAGCTGGCTAGGGCTGTCCGTGAAACAGGAGCAAATTGGGGCACGGTGATCGTCTCCAGGCCGTCTACTGGAGAAATCCTGGCCATGGCCAATTACCCCACTTATGACTTGAATAATCCGCCCAATAACCCTGTTCTGCTCGAAAGAAATAAAGCCATCCACAGCCTTTCTGATCCCGGATCCACTTTTAAAATCGTAACTTTTGCATCAGCTCTGGAAAGTGGAAGAATTAGTCCCCGGTCAACTTTTGACTGCAGCAAAGGTTACATCCCTGTAGGGAGCAAGCTTGTCAGAGACCATCAACAATTCAACATTCTGACCTTTCCTGAGGTCATCGTTCATTCCTCCAATGTCGGCACAATCCAGATCATCCGACGTCTTGATGAAGATGCCCTGTACAAGACGATTAAGGATTTCGGTTTCGGACAGGCCACGGGAATTGAGCTGCCTGCCGAAGAGGCCGGAATTTTGCATCCTCTCAAACACTGGACGAGAAGCGCTGCTGACTTTCTCTCCATCGGATATGGAATCTCCTCCACGCCCATCCAAATGCTTCAAGCCATAAACATCATCGCTAACAAAGGTCTTGCTGTCCACCTCAGGATTGTTAAAAAAGTCCTGGACTTTGCTGAAGAATCAGCAAGCGGACATCTCCAGCCAGAAAGAATCATTTCTGAAAAAACAGCTCTAACTTTGACCTCATGGCTGGAAAGGGTTGTCCAGGAAGGAACAGGGGTAACCGCTCGGATCAACAGTTACCGGGTAGCTGGCAAGACGGGGACGGCTCAGAAATTGAATTCGTTAAACAACGGCTATTCCTCTACGGCCCACATCGCCTCTTTTGCCGGCTTTGTCCCCGCGGATAATCCGGTGCTTTCGATGATTGTTGTCCTCGACGAACCCAAGAACAGATATTATGGTGGTGACGTCGCCGCGCCACTTTTCAGAGAGATAGCCAGCCGTGCTCTTCGCTATCTGGAGATTCCTCAGCAGAAGAATTATCTAAAAACAATCCGCGCCGCAAACCCCTGGAGGTCGACGGGACAATGAGGCTGAAGGACTTGATGACAGGAATTCCTCATCTTCGCTTTGACGGAAACGAGCAAGAAGACATCCGGGGAATCGCCTATTCTTCTAAAAATGTCCAGCCCGGCTTTCTCTTTGCTGCCCTTAAGGGGCTGAAAGAAGACGGGTTTGAATTTGTCCGAGATGCTCTGGCCAGGGGCGCTGTGGCCATTCTCTCAGAAAAGTCAAAGCCTGAAAATTCTAAAATAAATTGGATTCAGGTCGCTGAGGCACGGGAAACCCTGGCTTTATGCTCTGCCAATTTCTATTTGCATCCGTCGGAGAAAATAAAAGTCATCGGCATTACGGGAACGAAAGGGAAAACGACGATTACCTATCTGCTCGAGGCCATATTCAAAAAATCCGGTTTCCTCCCCGGAGTTATTGGGACCATTTCCTACCGGTGGTCGAACAAAGAAATCTCTGCCGGGCGAACAACGCCGGAAGCGACGGATTTACAGCGAATCCTGAGCGAGATGGTCGCCCAGGGAGTCACTCACTGTTTGATCGAAGTCTCCTCCCATGCCCTGGACCTCAAGAGAGTTCTGGGAATTGGATTTGACATTGCTGTCTTTACAAACTTGAGCGGTGACCATCTGGATTATCATCACACGATGGAAGAGTATTTTGAGGCCAAGAAAAGGCTTTTTTTCCTCAACCATAAGAAAAAAATGGCCGTTGTGAACCTGGATGATCCATGGGGAAAGAAATTGATTTCAGAGCTTTCTATGGGAGTGATCACTTACGGACTCGAACCCTCTTCTTTGGTTCAAGGTGAAAACTTCGAGCTCGGTGAAAAAGGTTTAGAGCTTTCGGTCAAATACCCGGCTGGCAAGTTCACCGTCTCATCGCCTCTTTTGGGAAAGCCCAACCTTTACAACATCCTGGCTGCGACCACCGTGGCCCTGACCCTGAACATCCCTCTCCCTGCAATCATTGAGGGTATCGCCTCGCTTCAGGGAGTCCCGGGAAGGTTTGAAAAAATTGAGAACTCCCTCGGATTGAACATTTTTGTGGATTATGCCCACACGGATGACGCACTCAAAAATCTCTTGGAAACAGCCCGTGACCTGAAACCCAAGCGCGTCATCTTGGTCTTTGGCGCAGGCGGGGATCGGGACAGGACAAAAAGGCCAAGAATGGGAGAGGTTGCGGGAAACCTTGCCGACTGGACCATTCTCACCTCGGACAATCCCCGTTCAGAAGACCCTTTGGCCATCATCGCGGAGATTGAACAAGGGCTCAAAAAGACTGGAACAAAAAATTACAAGATTTTTCCTGACCGAAAGGAGGCGATTGAATATGCCCTTTCTGTCGGCAAAAAAGGAGACTGTATCCTTGTTGCCGGAAAGGGGCACGAAAATTATCAGGTGCTGAAAGATGAAACGATTGCTTTCGATGACGCTGAGGTCATCAGAGAAATTCTCAAAAGCAAGGATCCGGATTAAATGGGGATATTTTCATGGTAACTCTTCGCTTGGGCGAAATCGCTGAGAAACTTGAAGGGAAAATTCTGCAGGGTTCGCCGTCTTTGATCTTTCAGAGGTTCAACATCGACTCCAGGCTGACAGAACCGGGTGAGCTCTTTTTTGCGCTCATCGCCGAACGAAATGGCCATGACTTTATTCCATCCGCAGTCCAGAGGGGAGCGATGGGTGTTGTCGTCTCCCAAAAAATCATATCGCCCAACAGGGACATCGGTTTGATTCAGGTTCAGGATACCTTCCGGGCTCTCCAGAAGCTCGCCAAGGAAGTTCTCCAGGAATATCCGGTTAAAGTCATCGGCATCACGGGAAGCATAGGAAAGACAACGACCAAAGAGTTCGCCTCGGAACTCCTTTCTCTACACTTCAGTGTCCTTAAATCCAAGGGGAATTACAACAATCAGCTTGGAGTCCCCCTCACGATTCTTGAATTGACCGAAAAGCACCAAATCGTTTTGCTCGAGATGGCCATGAGCGCTCCGGGGGAAATCACGGCTTTGACCAGGATCGCTCCTCCAGATGTCGCGGTCATCACCAACATCAATCCTGTTCATCTCCAGTTTTTTAACAGCATCGAGGAGATTGCCTTGGCTAAAAAAGAAATCCTCGATGGGGCCATGACCGACGGAACGGCTGTTCTCAACGGCGACGACCCTTTGGTCAAAAAAATCGCTAACGGCTGGAAGGGCAATAAAATATTTTTCGGCCTTTCTGAAAGGACCGAGGTCCGCGCCCGGAACGTCCAAAAGGAGGGTTGGAGGGGAATCTCTTTTGAGCTTGCCTACGGACAAAAGAAGAAAAAAATTTCCTCTTCTTTTTTCTATGAAAGCCATCTCTATGACCTTCTCGGGGCAACCGCTATCGGCTTCGCCCTGAACCTTCCTTTCGAGAGCGTGCTGGAGCGAATAAAAATTTTCAAGCCTTTGCCCGGAAGGGGAAACCTTGTTTCCCTGGCAGGGAATATTCAGCTTATCGATGATTCTTACAACTCAAATCCTGTGGCTTTAGAAGGAGCGTTGAAGGGATTCTCGGATCTTCCCTCCAAGAGAAAAATAGCCGTGCTTGGAGACATGTTAGAGCTGGGGGAGAGAGAGGTTGAGTTTCACCTTCAGGCCGGAAAACAGGTGGCCCAATGGGGATGGAATCTGCTGATCACAGTCGGCTCTCTCGGCAAACACACGGCTGAAGGAGCTCGCGCCTCTGGTTTAAAGACGAATCAGATAATCTCTTTCGATAACTCTGAGCAAGCCGCAGAAAAAATAGACATCCTCATCCAGGAGGGCGATCTTGTTCTGGTCAAAGGCTCAAGAAAGATAAGAACAGATAAGATTGTCGAAAGGCTAAAAGCGAGGGAGAAGTAGCGTGCTTTATTATCTTCTTGTCCCACTCAGGGAATACTTTATCTTTTTCAACGTCTTCCGCTACATCACCGTCCGAACAGCTCTGGCTTTGATCACGGCTCTCCTGATCTGCCTTATCCTTGGCCCTTGGGTGATCAGAGTCCTCAAGAAAATGCAAATCAAAGAAGAGCTCAGGCCAGATATTCCTCAATCTCATCTTGAAAAAAAAGGAACACCTTCGATGGGAGGCATCCTGATCATTGCTGCGACAGTCATTCCCACTCTTCTCTGGGGGGATTTGGGAAATCCCCATGTCCGGCTGGCCATGGTGACCATGGTTTTCTTTGGCCTTCTGGGATTCTGGGATGACTATCTGAAGATTATCAAAAAGAGACCGCGCGGGCTCATCATCCGCCGCAAGCTCCTCTTTCAGGTCCTCATCTCGGGTATCATCGGGCTTGTCCTGATCTATCTCGGCTCCGCAGGAGAGTTCAATCTCCATCTGAGCTTTCCCTTCTTCAAAAAATTCGTGCCTTATCTGGGCTGGTTTTATCTCCCCTGGATTATGCTGATTCTTGTCGGCTCCTCCAACGCCGTAAATCTTGCGGACGGGCTGGACGGGCTGGCCATCAGCTTGACTTTTATCAGCGCGTCGGCTCTTATGGTTCATTCCTACATAGCCGGGCATGCTGTCTTGTCCGAATATCTGTTCATAACCCGTGTCCCCTCGGCAGCCGAACTCACCGTGTTTGCCGGAGCAATGGCCGGAGCTTGCCTGGGCTTTCTCTGGTACAACTGCCACCCTGCCCAACTCTTCATGGGCGATGTGGGCGCCCTATCGATTGGAGGGACACTCGGTGTCATCGCCATTCTTATCAAACAAGAATTCCTGCTTTTCATGGTCGCCGGAGTTTTTGTCCTTGAAGCCCTTTCGGTTCTTCTCCAAATTGCCTGTTTCCGAATGACAGGAGGAAAAAGGATTTTCAAGATGGCGCCGCTCCATCATCATTTTGAACTCATCGGATGGTCAGAGGAAAAAATTGTGGTCCGGTTCTGGATTGCTGGCATTGTCTTTGCCCTTTTCAGCCTGGCCGTCCTCAAGCTGAGGTGATATGGACTTAAAAGGGAAAAAAATCCTGGTCGTCGGATTCGGAAGAACAGGAGAAGCACTCTGCCGTTTCCTTCTCAAACACGGAGCGAAAGCAACCGTCAGCGAAAAAAAGAGGCCAGAAGAAATGGCAAAAAAAATTTCATTCTGGAGAGACAAGGGCGTCACGGTCGAAGCCGGGCAGCACAGGCAGAAAACTTTCCTTGCGGCGGATTTGATTGTCCTCAGCCCGGGAGTCCCCTGGCTTCCTGAGCTTGAGCCTGCAAAAACACATGGCATTAAGATCATCTCTGAAATCGACTTGGCCTATGGATTTTTGAAAGGCAAAATCGTGGGGATAACAGGATCAAACGGGAAATCGACCACGGCCGCGTTGACCTATAAAATCTTGAAAGATGGGGGACTCAAAGCTTACCTTGCCGGCAACATCGGCACACCCCTCATCCATTTTGCGGACCAAAGTCGACCCAACCATATCTTTGTGACCGAACTTTCAAGCTTTCAGCTGAAGCACAGCAAAAAATTCAGAGCCTCCATCTCGGTTCTCCTCAACATCACTCCTGACCACCTGGATTGGCATCCCTCTTTCACCGACTACTGCGAATCCAAAATGAAGCTTTTAGTCTCCCAGAGAAAGGGCGACAGCGCTATTCTTAACCGGGATGATCCTCTGGTCTGGTCCTTAAGAGAGGAAAGAAAGTTTCATGTTTACGGCTTCAGCCGGAGATACAAAATCAAACGGGGATGTTTTGTTCGGGGAGACTGGGTCGTTCTTTCCGATAGAAAGGAAGAAAAATTGATGAGAACCTCAGAAATCCCCCTTCTCGGAATCCACAATCAGGAAAATATCATGGCCAGTGTCCTGGTCGGTCATGTCCTCGGAGTTCCCCTTTCTAGAATGAGACACTCCATCAAGCATTTTAAAGGGCTCGAACACCGGCTGGAAAAAGTCCTGACTCTGAAAAAAGTCGATTTCTACAACGATTCCAAAGCGACAAACGTGGATGCAACACTCAAGTCCATCCAGAGCTTTAACCGAAAACTCATTCTCATCTTAGGAGGAAGGGATAAAGGAGGTGATTTTGAAAAATTAAGAAAATCCATAAAAGAAAAAGTCAAAGAAGTCATTCTCCTTGGCGAGGCCAGAGAAAAAATTCAAAGAGCTCTCAACAGCACTGTTCCGATGAAAATAGCGTCTTCCATGAAAGAAGCGGTCAGGCTCGGGTTCTCCGAAGCGAGACCAGGAGAGGCGGTTCTTCTTGCGCCAGCCTGCACAAGCTTCGACATGTTTAAAAATTTCGAACACAGAGGCCGGGCCTTCAAGAAAGAAGTCCTGAACCTTAAAAAGGCTCTTCAAAGATAGGCTAAAGGATTATGGAGATTTATAAGCCATACAGCTTTGACAAGACACTTTTTTTCGCCGTTCTGGCTCTGATTGCCATCGGTTTGGTTATGGTTTTCAGTGCTTCAGCTCCCCTTTCTTATGAAAAATACAATCATCATTTCTATTTTTTTATCAACCAGATTATCGGAGCCGGGCTGGGAATTCTTCTGATCCTCCTGATTATTCCCATCAGGCGGCCGTTTTACCAAAATTTTTACTTCATCCACGGGCTTCTTCTTCTCTCTTTTGTGCTTCTGGTTCTATGCCTGCTCATGCCTGCCATGGCCAACACAAACCGATGGATTCAGTTTTTCGGCATCCGCTTCCAACCCTCAGAGCTGGCAAAAACGAGCCTCCTCCTTTTTCTCGCTTACCATCTCGACCGGAAAAAAGACAAGCTCGATGAATATCAAACTTACATCTTTCCTCTCCTCATTCTCTTCGTTTTCCTGACGTTAGTCATCGTCGAGCCTGACTATGGGACAGCCTTCCTGATTTGCATCATCTGTGCGACCCTGCTCTTCATAGCAGGTGTAAAACCTAAATGCTTTCTCTATTTAGGAATCCTATCGTTTGGTCTTTTCACCTTTTATCTTTTTCAGGCTTCATACAGGATCGATAGAATCTTTGCCTTCTTTTCTCCTGAAAAAGACCCTCAAGGAACAGGATTCCAGGTTATTCAGTCTAAACTGGCTGTGGGTTCGGGAGGTTTCTTCGGAGTCAGCATCGGTGAAGGCACACAAAAACTTTCTTTCCTGCCCTGCGCCCATACAGATTTTATCTACGCCATCGTCGGAGAAGAACTCGGACTCATCGGAGCTGTGGCCATTCTCTTGCTTTATTTCATTTTATTCTGGAGAGGATTGGTCATTTCCCGAAAGGCTCCCAATTTCTTCAGTCAAATCGTTGCCGCGGGGCTGACTCTGGCTATCTTTTCTCAGGCTTTACTGAACATAAGTGTCGTCCTGGGCTGGAGCCCTCCAACCGGAATTCCTCTCCCTTTGATCAGCTTTGGCAGGTCGTCACTCCTGTCCACGCTGTTTAGCGTAGGAATCCTTCTTCATATCTCACAGAGAAAAGGAAACGTGCAGAGAATGTGATGAAAGAAAAAAGAGTCATCATCAGCGGCGGAGGCACTGCAGGCCACATCTACCCTGCTCTGGCTGTGGGCCAAAAACTCAAAGAAAAAGATCCAAACCTTGAATTGACCTATGTGGGGACAAGCCGCATCCTGGAAAAAGAAATCATGGAGCACCACCAGGTAAGCTTTATTCCTTTGAAAATCGAGGGAATCAAGGGCAAAGGCCTGAAGACCGCTAAATCCATCCTCCTCTTGCCTGGCTCTTTCCTGCAATCCTTCACCATTCTCCTCCGCAAAAAGCCAAACCTGGTCATCGGTGTTGGAGGCTATAGTTCCGGGCCCATCGTCCTCCTTGCCTCATGGATGAAAATTCCCACTTTGATTCTCGAACAAAACCTGCTTCCGGGTTTTACCAACAGGCTCCTTCTGCGTTGGGTGCGAAAGGCAGTCGTTTCTTTCCAGGTCTCTCTTCCCTATTTCAAGGGAAAGGGAATAGCCATCGGAAATCCGGTGAGAGAGGAGTTTTACCATCTCTTTCCCAAAAAAAGAGAACAGGCCTTAACCATCCTCATTTTTGGAGGAAGTCAGGGGTCTCATTTCTTGAACACAGGATTGACGGCCACTCTTCTCCTTCTCCAGGAAGAGAGGGAGAATTTGAAAATATTTCACCAGACAGGAGAAAAGGATTTCGATTGGGTTAAAGCCAGTTATATCCAGGCCGGGTTTAACGAGGCCACTGTGGCTCCTTATTTTTTTGAAATGGCTGATTATTTTCAAAAGTCGGATTTGATCATATGCCGCGCTGGCGCGACGACAATCGCCGAGCTCATCGCGGGACAAAAAGCATCCCTGCTCATCCCCTTCGCCCGGGCCGCAGACAACCATCAAGTTCTCAACGCGAAAGAACTGGAGAGAATCGGAGCAGCAGAAGTCATCCTCGAAGAGGAATTCAGCCCCCAGACTCTTGCGGAGAAAATCCTGAATTTTCTGAAAAACAAAGAGAAAACTGCGCAGATGGAAAAAAATCTGGCGGGGATGAGAACAGAAAATGTGGCTGATAAAATATCCGATATCTGCTTCGAACTCATGGAAACGAAAGAAAAGGCGTGAGGCGTGGTCAAAAACGTTTACAGAAGGCTCAAGCACATCCACATGATCGGAATCGGCGGCACAGGCATGAACGGTATCGCTGAAGTTCTCCTCAATACAGGCTACACGGTCTCAGGTACGGATATCGAGGAAAACGAAGCGACTCGGCGCCTGACCGGCCTCGGCGCAGAGGTCTCGATCGGCCACAAGGCGGAAAAAGTCGAGGGTGCGGATGTCGCTGTCGTTTCCTCGGCAATTAAGGAGGATAATGTTGAAGTCCAAGAAGCACGGCGGCGGAAAATACCGGTTATTCCGCGAGCAGAAATGCTGGCAGAACTGATGCGGATGAAATACGGAATCGCCATTGCCGGCTCTCATGGAAAAACTTCGACCACGTCGATGATCGCGCAAGTCCTCGAAGCCGGAGGCTTTGACCCGACTATCATTGTCGGTGGTCGCTTGAATACAGTCGGCGCTCATGCCAAACTCGGCGAAGGGGATTTTATCGTGGCCGAAGCCGATGAAAGCGACAGGTCTTTCCTTCTTCTCTCCCCGTTTATCGCTGTCTTGACCAACCTGGATAACGAACACCTGGACAATTACAAGACTATCGATGAAATCAAAAACGCCTTTGTCAATTTCGCCAACAAAGTTCCTTTTTACTGCCCCGTAGTCCTCTGCCTGGACGATGCCAATCTCCAGAGCTTGATTCCAGAGCTGACACGAAGGGTGATCACTTACGGATTCTCCAGCCAAGCCGATTTCTTCGCCAGAAACGAACAATTTGATAAATTTTCAAGCACGTCAACACTCTACTGGAAAGGCAACCCACTCGGAACTCTCAAGCTGAATGTTCCCGGCTTTCATAATATCTGCAATGCCATGGCCGCTTTTGCTGTTGGCCTGGATTTGGACATCCCGTCTCAGCTCATTTTCCAGGCTCTGGAAAGCTTCAGGGGTGCTGGCCGGCGTTTCGAATTGAAGAAGGAAACGAACGACGTCATGATTATCGAAGATTACGCCCATCACCCCACTGAGATCAAGGCTACGCTCGACGCTGCCAAGAGAGGCTGGACGCGCCGGGTAGTTGTCGTGTTCCAGCCCCATCGCTACAGCCGCTTATCGCTCCTCATGAAGAGCTTTGCTACGTCGTTCAACCAGGCAGATGTTTTGATCGTCACCGAAATCTACCCGGCAGGAGAGACTCCCATTCCCGGCGTTTCGGGCAAAGTCCTTTATGAGGAAATCGAGCAGTTTGGCCATAAAAATGTCCTTTTCGAACCGGAAAAGAAAAAAATACCCTCTCTCTTAGGCAAAATCGTTCAGCCCAAAGACATGATCCTGATCCTGGGAGCGGGAAACATTTACCAGATTATTCCCGACCTTACCAAAATTTTGGAAAAAAGAGGATAGACCGTGGCTACTCGCCTCAACTCATATTACAAACAGAGATTCCATGCCTCCCTTTCTCCGCCGATGCAGTTCCAACGAAGAGAAGGAAAACTAAAGATAAAAAAGATCCAAAGGAAAATCAGGCTCAGGCTCTTCCATATTCTCTTTATCTTCCTTCTCTTGGGTGGACTATTCTATTCGCTCCAGCGGGCTTATCTTTTCCTGATTTCCTGGGATAATCTCAACATCAAAGAGACAGTCATCGTTTGCTCCAAGCCTGAGGTCCGAGAAGGAATCCAACAGATTTTGAGAGGAAAAAATTTAGGGAATATTCTTCTTTTGGACATCAACAAGATCAGGGAAACGGTTGCCGCGCACAGGTGGATCAAAGAAGTGCGAGTCAGAAAAATCTTCCCTTCAACCTTGAATATAGAGGTCAAAGAAAGAATTCCTTTTGCTTTGATTAAGAAAGAAAATCTTTGCCTCATCGACAAGGAAGGAGTCGAGCTCGAAAAAATAGAGTCGTTAGATAATACGTGTCTTCCCCTTCTTGTCGATTCGCACAATTTTCATAAAGACTATAAGGAAAAATTATTGTTAGCTTGGGAATGCCTCAGCAGCTTATCGTCTGCAGAAAAAGACCGGATTGAAGCCTTAGATCTTTCCGATTATGAAAACGTTACCGTTCAACTGAAGAATGATCCGACAAGACTCATTCTGGGGAACGACCAGTTCGCCCAGAAACTCCGCTTGTTCGAGAAATACCGGGCAAGACTGGAAAAGTTTGGCGAACTGGAATATACCGACCTTCGCTTTCCAGGCCGGTTCTACATCAAAACCAAGATGAATCCTTATCAAAATCTCATTCCCAACGCTAGCGAGGAGGCTCATTGATGCCTAAAAACAATTATATTGTCGGGCTCGATATCGGAACAAAAAAAGTGGCTGCGATTATCGGCGAGATCACCCGCGAGAATAAAGTCGAGATCATAGGGATAGGGACAGCCGAATCCAGGGGACTGAGAAAAGGCGTTGTTGTCAACCTGGACGCGACAGTCGATTCCATCAAAAAAGCGCAAGAAGAGGCTGAACTCATGGCAGGGGTTGAAATCGATTCAGCCTTCGTCGGAATCTCAGGTGCTCACATCAAGAGCTTCAACTCCAGGGGAGTCATCGCCGTCTCCGGCAAAAACAGGGAAATCACCCAAGATGATATCAAGCGGGTCATCGAACAGTCCAAGGCCCTTTCCATTCCTCCTGACAGGGAAATCATCCATGTCATTCCTCAAGAATATGTTGTCGACGATCAAGATGGGATCAAAGACCCTCTCGGTATGAGCGGGATAAAGCTCGAAGTCCATGTTCACATCGTGACCAGCGCCACGACTTCTGTTCAAAACTTGCGAACGTGTGTGGCGCGAGCTGAAATTGAAATCGAACAGATAGTCCTCAACCAAATTGCGACAAGCTCCTCCACCCTGACCCTTGACGAGATGGAACTCGGAGTGGGCTTGATCGACATCGGAGGCGGAACAACGGAAATCGCCATCTTTGAACGGGGAAGCCTGTGGTACACCTCGATCATTCCCATCGGGGGAGACAATTTCACCAATGACATTGCTGTCGGGCTTCGCACGCCCATTCCCGAGGCCGAGAAGATCAAGAAAAAATTCGGCTGCGTGGCCAGCCCTCTGCTGGATGAGCAGGAAACCATCGAAGTTCCTTCTGTGGGCAGGGGGAAAAAACCACGTATTCTCTCCCGGCAAATTCTGGCGGATATCATCCAGCCGCGAGCCGAAGAAATCTTCCGTTTGGTCGACAGCGACATCAAGCGTATGGGCTATGAAAAATCCCTCAATTCGGGAATAGTCCTCACCGGAGGGACAGCGTTGCTGGAAGGGCTGGAAGAAGTTGCCGAAGAAATTTTTGACCTCCCGGTCAGACGGGGCGACCCCAGCGGTGCGGGAGGACTGGTCGACCGCGTCAGCACTCCAGATTATGCCACTTCTGTAGGCCTCATTCTCAACGGCTACAGCCAATGGAGAGAGAGAGGCCTATCGAAAGATAGAAAAAAAGGCATTTGGGTCAAGATTAAAGATTGGCTCAAAGAAGCCTAGGAGGAAAGAATGGCAGAAGAAATAAAAAGCAAATTGAAATTTCACCTGGTGGAAGAGCGTTCCGGCGCAAAAATCAGAGTTATCGGAATTGGCGGCGGTGGCGGAAATGCCGTAAACCGCATGATCCAAACCGGGATCGAAGGCGTTGAGTTTATCGCCGTCAATACAGACTTGCAGGCCCTGAACAGCAACAACGCCAGGATCAAAATCCAGATCGGGCGCCAGCTCACCAAAGGTTTAGGCTCTGGAGGAAGGCCAGACATCGGCAAGGAAGCGGCGATGGAAGACACAGAAAGACTCATCGAGATTCTCGAAGGTTCGGATATGGTCTTCCTGACCACAGGGCTGGGTGGAGGAACTGGCACAGGAGCCACACCCATCCTTGCCAATCTTGCCTCGGAGATGGATATTCTCGCTGTGGCCATCGTCACCCTTCCCTTTGAGTTTGAAGGAAAAGTCAGAGCCAAGCAGGCCATGCAAGGCCTGGCTGAGCTCAGGTCGGTCGTCGATACGGTGATATCCATACCCAACGAGAGATTACTCCAAACAGTCAATCTGGACACTTCGATCCAGGACGCCTTCAAAATGGCCGACGACATTTTGCGGCAGGCTGTCCAGGGAATCTCTGACCTTATCACCCGGCCAGGATTGATCAATCTGGACTTTGCGGATGTCAAATCCATCATGAAGGGCATGGGCATGGCCTTCATGGGCACAGGCATTGCTTCGGGAGAAAACAGAGCCCTTGAGGCCGCGACAAAGGCCGTATCCAGCCCGCTCTTAGTCGACACTTCGATTGAGGGCGCTCAGGGAGTCCTGATCAACATCACCGGCGGAAAAGACATGACTCTTCATGAAGTTTCGAAATCTTCTGAGCTCATCCACAGCATGGCCCATCCTGAATCCAACATCATCTTCGGCACTGTCATCGATGACGAGATGAAAGATATGGTCAAAGTGACGGTTATCGCCACCGGTTTTGAGCCCTCTGCCCGAAAGGAAGCCTACACCCCAGAAAGCGTGAAACACACTCCCCATAAAACTCCTCCTCCCTTCCCTGTTCAGACAGAAACACCTCCCTATCCTTTCGAGTCAAAGGCAAACGAAATGCCTTGGAATAAACCCTCGTGGGAAAAACAGTGGGAGCCTTATGAAACGCCGACATTCTACAGAAGAAAAAAATTCGCCCCCTTGAAAAAGACACCAGATGGAATCAGCTGATCTTGCTGTTCTGAATTGTAACCAGCTTCTTACCTGCCGGCGCCAAATTCCAAAAAGAAGAGAAGCTCTTCAGGATGTCGGACTTCTTAGCAAAGGCTGTATCGCTTCCTCCAAAGGGAGAATTGTCTTTGTCGGGACCGAAAAAAAATTTAATAAAGAAGTCCGATTAGAAAAAAACGCTGTCTGCCTCGATGGCAGCGGGCTTGTTGGACTCCCTGGCTTCATCGATAGCCATACCCATCTTCCTTTTGCCGGAACCAGGGAGGAAGAATTTGTTCTTCGGCTCCGGGGCTATTCCTACCAACAGCTTGCCGCCAAAGGGCTTGGCATCCAGACGACAGTCAAGGCTACCCGCCGCGCTTCCGGGCAGGACCTTCTATCCTTTTGTCTCTCCCGCCTCGACAGAATGCTCCTCCTCGGGACGACGACAACTGAAGCCAAGAGCGGATACGGCCTCAACCTCAAGGATGAGGTCAAACAGCTTGAAGCGATCAAAGAAGCGAACAGGCTTCACCCTGTCGATATCGTCCCCACGTTCATGGGCGCTCACGAGATTCCAAAAGAATACAAATCCCGAAGAGATGAATACATTGACCTTCTCATTAAAAGCATTCTTCCTGAAGTCAAGGAAAAAAAATTGGCCGAGTTCTTCGATGTCTTCTGCGAAGGAGGCGTTTTTTCGGTTGAGGAGACAAAAAAACTCATAAGGGCTGCCAAGAGACATGGCTTCAAAATTAAAATTCACGCTGACGAATTCTCACCCCTTGGAGGAGCCCAGCTTGCGGCCGAAGAGGGGGCCGCCTCGGCTGACCATCTGATCAACATCACCGAGGAAGGAATCCGCAAGCTCGCCCAAAGTCCAACCGTGGCCACGCTCCTTCCCGCAGCGTCCTTTTTCCTCATGCTGGAGAAGAGAGCGCCGGCCAGAAAGCTCATCGAGGAAGGCGCCGTCGTGGCCCTGGCCACGGATTTTAATCCGGGAAGCTCGATGACAGAATCCATGCTTTTTATCCTCCAGCTGGGCGTGTTCACCCTGAAAATGTCCATCGAAGAGGCAGTGAATGCCACAACGGCCAATGCTGCCTTTGCTCTGGCCAGGCATGAGGACCTTGGGAGCCTGGAGGTTGGAAAAAAAATGGACTTAGTTCTCTGGAATGTGCCGAACTACCCCACCCTTGTTTATCACTTAGGGATAAATCCCATCAAACACGTCATCAAGAACGGAAAGCTGGTGGTCGAGGACGGGAAAATATTAAAAAGAAATCGAAAACCGAAAAAATAGCACGATCGCCAAAGGACACGGTCATTTTCGAAGCTTGACCGGAGGCTTGAGGTCGGGCGCCAAAGGCGAGGTGTATGCTTTTCCTTTGGTCTTCTCTTTCCATTCCTCCTGCATCTTCTTGAGGGTCTCAGGATGGGAAAGGAGATCCAGCCCTGAGGCGGCCATGACTTTGGCCGCTGTAATCATGCATTTATGACCGATGGTCATGCCTCCGCAGGCCACAACCGACCAGTGATGTCCAGGAGTATTCGCAGGCTTGAAGACAATCCCCAGGGTCGTTGTCGGAGTCAGCCAGCTCACCTCGGCCACATCTGTGGAGCCGCTACCCCAGCTCCTCTGGGGGAGTTCGAAGGGCTCGATGTCTGTTTTCAGGCCAGACTCCCCGACTCCGAGGTTTCTTTGAATCTCTTGAGCATAAGACTGCTCTTCCTCGCTAAATTTTGGCGGACCAACAAGAAGCAGGTTTCTGTAGACAACCTCACAGCCAGTGCGATTGGGCAGCATATTGTGAACTCCGCTGATGAAGGTGATTTTATGAGTGGTTCCAGTCATTTTGGCTGCACCTTCGATCGTCTCCAGGACTCGCTCGTAATCCTTTTCGACACTTTCTCTGTCAAGGTCACGCACGTAGTACCAGGCTCTGGCATAATCCGGGACAACGTTCGGTGCGCCTCCTCCGTTGAGGATGACGTAGTGGATTCGGGCTGTTGGCTTGAGATGCTCCCTGAGATAATTCAATCCGACATTGGTCAGCTCGACCGCATCCAGAGCACTGCGGGCATTCCAGGGGTCTCCTGCAGCGTGGGCTGTTTTTCCAAAAAATTCGACATGGAACTGGTTCATGGCATTGCTCGAATCCAGAGAAACATCGTTTTCTGAGCTGGGATGCCATTGGATGCAGCAGGAAAGACCGTCAAAAATTCCGTCGCGGGCCATGAAGACTTTGCCGACAACCGTTTCCTCGGCTGGACAGCCAAAAAGCTTGACTGTCCCTGGAAGGCGATGCTTCTCCATGGCTTCTCTCATGGCGGCAGCCGCGGCCACACTGGCCACTCCAAAAACATTGTGGCCGCAGCCATGGCCTGGCGCTCCTTCCTGAATTGGCTTTTTATGCGGAACTTTGTCCTGGGAAAGGCCAGGCAGAGCATCATATTCAGCTAAAATTCCGATGACCGGATTTCCCGAACCATAGACAGCCACAAAAGCTGTGGGCATGCCCGCCACACCACGCGTGACGGCGAAACCTAGTTCCTCCAGATAAGAGGCTAAAAGCTCCGAAGATTGATACTCTTCCATGGCCACTTCGGCAAGGCTCCATATCTTATCGTTGACTTTGGCAAGCTGGGACATGTTCGCCTCGAGCCAGGAAAAAGCTTCTTTTTTCAAAGGTGTCAGCTTGGCCGGCTTGACCTCTATCAACAGAGGGTTTTCCTTCTCCTTTTGGGAAAATAAAATTAAAGAAAAAAGAAAAAACACGCTCAAAAGCGACGAAAAGAGCTTCTTCATCTCCACCTCCTAAAAAAGGGATTTTTTCGATGATAAAAACGAATTCGGTTAAATATTAAAAAAGGAATGTTGAACGAATGTCAAGCCTAAAAATATTTGTCCATGATGCGGTACTGGATGGCCTCTGAGACATGGACAGAACTGATGCTGTCCGCATCAGCGAGATCGGCAATGGTTCGGGCAACCTTCAGAACGCGGGTATAAGCCCTGGCGCTGAAACCCAGGCGGTTGACGGCCATCTCCAGAAGCCCCTTTCCAGCGTCATCAACCTGGCAATATTTTTTGACTTCTCTCGTCCCCATCTGGGCGTTGGAGTAAATTCTCTTCCCTTTAAACCTTTCGAGCTGCCTCTCCCTAGCCTGAATCACTCTTTTTCTTATTGCGGCTGAGCTTTCCCCTTCAACTTTGGAAATCATGTCTTTGAATTCCACTCGCGGCACCTCAATCTGGATATCAATCCGGTCTAAAAGAGGCCCTGAAATCTTGGAATAATAAAGCCTTCTCTGGCTGTCGGTGCAGTCGAAATCCGAAGCAGAAAGCCCCCGATAGGCATCCCCGCAGGGATTCATGGCTGCCACCAGCATGAAAAAGCAAGGAAAAGTCACAGCCATAGAAGCCCGAGAAACGGTCACCTTCCTTTCCTCCACAGGCTGTCTCAAGTCCTCGAGCACCCCTCTTTTAAACTCGGGCAGTTCATCCAGGAACAAAACGCCGTGATGGGCCAGGCTGACCTCACCGGGCCTGGGAATGAGGCCGCCGCCGATCAAGCCTGCATCGGAAATGGTATGATGGGGTGCACGAAAAGGCCTTTCTCCGATCACACTCCTCTCTCCCAGGAGGCCGGAGACGCTGTAGACCTGGGTGACTTCGATGATTTCCTCGAAGCTCATTGCCGGAAGGATGGAGGGTAGTCTTCTGGCCAGCATCGTTTTCCCGGCTCCCGGCGGCCCGATCAAAAGGGCGTTATGAGCTCCGGCCGCAGCGACTTCAAGCGCTCTTTTAGCATGCTGCTGGCCTTTTATCTCCTGAAAATCCACGTCGGACGAGGATTGGGGCAATAGCGCTGCCAAGGAACACCTGCAGGGCAGGACATCTTCATCGCCGTTGAGCATTCGGACCACCTGGACCAGGTTTTCCATACCGAAGATTTCAACTTGCTGAACAAGAGCGGCTTCCTTCTCGTTTTCTTTGGGAACGACAATGCCTTTAAAGCCCATCCTTTTAGCGAGCACGGTGGAGGAGAGGATTCCTCTCCCAGGCTTTAGCCGGCCATCCAGGGCCAATTCCCCCAGAAATAAATATTCATTGAGCCTTTCCCAAGGAAAAAGCTCTAGATGAGCGAGGAGGCCAAGCGCGATGGGGAGGTCAAAGGCCGAGCCTTCCTTTCTTCTGTAGGCGGGAGCCAAATTAATGGTTATTTTTCGAGAAGGAAATTTATAGCCGCAGTTTTTTAAGGCAGCCCTGACTCTTTCTTTGCTCTCCCTCACCGCTGGATCCGGCAGCCCAACAATCACAAAACCAGGAATCCCGAAGGAGATATCAACCTCCACCTCCACCAAATAGGCATCGATCCCGGCTAAAGAAGCACTGGCAATTTTGAACAGCATTTCTGGTCATTTTAAAGACGAACGAGGCGAAGTGCTTATATCAAAAAATGAACGGCGAATATTGGGAGGTGAATGAAATGCGGAAATATCAGAATTGCGGTTATCTATTCTCGATGTGAATGCCAAGAAATTTTTCTTTCACTATCGGAATCGTTATCTTGACAATCTCCCTCAAAGTCTCAATCACCCCCACTCCATTGGAGGCAGAAGCTTCAATGTAGGGCAGGCTTCTTGTATTGAGAAGATTGTTGAACGTTTCAACAGGGATGAGATTGCCCAGATCCCGCTTGTTATACTGGAAAACTAAAGGCATTTTGTTCAAGTCCATCTCGTTCTTCAGCAAATTTTTTCTCAAGTCGTCAAAGCATTCTAAATTGGCGTCGAGAAGGGGGATCTGCGAGTCGGCGACAAAGACGATTCCATCCACACTTTTAAGCACACTGATTCTTGAGGCTTCGTAGAACACCTGTCCGGCCACGGCCATGAGTTGCAAATTGAGTCTGAAGTCGGCAACCGTTCCGGCTTTAATCGGCAATAAATCAAAGAAAAATGTTCTTTTGACATCTGTCTCAACGCAGATCAAATTTCCTCGCGCAGAGGGACTCAACTTAAAGTGGATGTAGCGGAGGTTTGTGGTTTTCCCACTTAGACCAGGGCCATAATAGACAATCTTAACGGATAAATTCTTGGCTACGCGATCGACAAGAGCCATGGGCTGTTTTTATTCTCCCGCTTCTATTAAATATAAATAGTTTTTAGCATATTTATTAGACCGCGTCAATTGATATGGGTTGGAAGCCGACTTCGAGCTAAGTCAAGATTTCTATCTTCTCCAATAAAGCCTTGCGTTTGAAAAGAAGGCATCTCTATGCTAATAAGTATGCTATATTATTTAAATTAAGGAAAAAAAGACAATGGAATTGAAAAAAAAGAAGAGGATTGGAGTCATCGGAGGCTCCAAGGCAGACACAAAATATCTCCGACTCGCGTTTAAGGTTGGCCAGCGAGTTGCAGAAAAGGGAGCAATCCTCATTTGCGGCGGACTGAGCGGGGTTATGGAAGCCGCTTCCCGTGGAGCCAAGCAGGCCGGCGGAGTGACCATCGGCATCCTGCCCGGAAATTTGCCTTCGGATGCCAACCCTTACATCGACATCGCCATCGCCACTGGATTGGGCTACAGCCGGAATTCCCTCGTGGCCATGAACTCCGACGTCCTGATCGCCATCGACGGCGAATACGGAACTCTGACTGAAATTGCCTATGGCTGCATCTACCGCAGAAAAATTATTGGCCTGGGGACATGGGAGATAGAGGGCGTGATTAAAGCTGAATCGGCCGAAGAGGCGGTCAAGCTTGCATTGAATGATGATTTCTCTTTAAGGCCGTAATTCGCACGATAAAGCCTTGAACAGCCAATGATTCAAAATTATAAGCTCAAACTCAGCTACGACGGCACAGCCTTTCACGGCTGGCAGCGCCAGCCCGAAAGAAGGACAATCCAAGGTGTCCTTGAAGACTGCCTGGCCAAAATCACCCAGAAAAAAATCGATGTCATCGGTGCAGGCCGTACCGATGCCGGGGTGCATGCTTGTGAACAGGTGGCCAACTTCAAAGCAAGTCTGAGCCTTCATGATGAGGAACTTTTCAAGGCCTTAAATGCGCTTCTTCCAGAGGACATCAGGGTTACTTCCTTGAAAAAAGTCAACCTGAATTTTCATGCTAGAAAAATGGCCAAATCAAAAATATACCAGTACCGCATCGTAAATTCCCGTTTCATCAGTCCTTTTATCCAGAGGTATGTTCTCCACTGGTCTTCGCCTCTTGATGTGGCTCTGATGAGGAAAGCGGCCCGTTTATTCATCAGAGAAGCAGACTTTACGCCCTTCTCCTCCAACCGGCTCACCCAACCCATTAGGAAAGTTGAGCGCTCTGAAATAAAAAAGAAGGGAAGGGAAATCATTTACACCGTTGAAGCCAACGGCTTCTTACGGTATATGGTCCGAACTATGGTGGGCACTCTTCTGGAGGTGGGACGGGGCAAAATCCCTCCGGAAAGAGTAGAAGAGATTTTTAAAGAAAAAAAGCGGTCTCTGGCCAGCCCCACGGCTCCAGCCAAAGGTCTATGCCTGACAAAAGTGAATTATTGATCCAATGTTTCCCCCATGATTATGGCGTGTTCCCGGGGATTGTGGTAATAATCCTCTCTTATTCCTAAAACTTCGAACCCCAACTTCTGGTACAAAGAGCGAGCAGCCAGGTTGGAAGGCCTGACCTCCAGGGTGACAAAGACCGCCCCTTTTTTTCGGATAAGATCCAGAACATGACGCATAACCGATTCTGCGATGCCCCATCGCCTGAAATCAGGGTGAACGGCGAGGGTGTTGATCTGAGCCTGATCCTGTATGAGCCAGTAAATGATGTATCCTATGACTTTGTTCTGAGGTCTATAGACGATAACAAAGGGATAGGATATGCGTCTATTCTGAATTTCTCCCTTAAAAGTCACTTCATGCCATGGATTGGAAAAGGAGAGATGCTCAATTTCCATGACAGAAGGGAGGTCTCTCTCCTTCATTTGTCTCAAATAAAATGAATCTGGAGAGATGTTTTCTTTTCTAATGGCTATCCTCCGCCTGAGATTTTCTAAAGTAGAACGGTTTGATTTCCTGAGCACTCAGGCCTTTCTTTTTTTTCAACAGCTCATATCCCAGCAGTCCTATTTCATAGGCAACAAAAAAAGACCGGTGTGACAACCTGGCCTTATCCTTGAAGTATTCAAAAACTTTATTCCTGTAGGCGTCGACACCGTTTCCGATAAAAAAAATAATTCTATGGGAAGGAAGCAGAGTGAAAAAGCGATCGGGCGAATAAGCTCCTTCAGGGACAATCTCTTGAATTCCGCCTTCGATAGACTCAAAGAGAGCGGCATAGATTTCTCCTTTTTTTGCATCCAGAAGAGGGCAAAGAAGCCGGCCATGGGGATGACGGAGCTTCCAGGCCAGTGCCTTCAAAGTTGAAACGGCTGCCACAGGTTTTCCAGAAGCATAAGAGAGAGATTTTATGGTACTCAATCCAATTCTGATTCCGGTGAAAGACCCGGGTCCTGCGGCAAGGGCAAAGCCATCCACATCGTGAATGCTCAACCCGTTGGTTTTCAGGATAAAATCCACCGAAGGGAGAAGCCGCTCCGAATGAGTAAGGGAAGAGTCGATATTGACTTCGGTTAAAAGCTCTGACTTTTCCAGAAGAGCGACCGAACCGGTTAAGGTTGTCGTATCCACGGCAAGAATAATCATTTCCTTTCCGCTCTCAAGAGGATTATTCCGAAGAATCTCTTCTGCATTTTCTTCTTTTTAATATTACTCAGGCCGCTCGAACTTTGTCAATGGAAGGCTAAAGTTTCCGATTCTCCGATAAAAAAGGTTTTGAGGAATAGCCTCGCTCCCCGATGGAAGAGAAAATCCCAAAGGCTTCTAGAAATTATTAACAAAACTTTTACAAACTCTTAACAAACTGTTGACAACTTTCTTCCAAAAAAAGGGCTAGATTCGGTGTGGAAACTGAAGAATGGAAGAAAAGCATGAAACAAAAAAGAAAATTCGTCTTTCAGGTCAAACGGAATTTTCAGCCCAGTTTGGAGCAACCCACTCCAGAATCTCATTTTTAGCTTTCTCGTCCATCTCTCTGATCTTCAGCCCAATTTCAAACCTGTTGTCCGCGAACTTACTCCAAACGATTTCACCCACGAGCTGAGTGGCAATCTTTTTTTCTGGAACATATATTTTCGATTCTAAAATAGAACTTGGATTAAGATTGAGATTGATAACCAACTTAAAGCCTTCCTTGGAAAAATCATGAATCGACACCCGCTCAATGAGTTGTTTGCCGTTAGCCTGGACGATTTCGGCAGGAAAAAGACATTGAGAGCGGTTAAGTTTTCTATTTTCCTTCCCCATTCTTATTCTCCTTTTCCGTATAATTTAGTCGCAACAGACGACAAAAATTTGAAAAAAATTTGTGCTTTTGCAAAAAAAATGCTGGCTGTTCTGGGGAAAATAAGAAAAGGGGGTTTTGATGGAGGGAGACTCTGCCCAGCCAGCACAGCAGAGTTTGCGGTTATTATAACATAATAAATATAAAAATAATAGGATTAATATAATATGGCCAGCTTCCCTTTCTCCAGAGAGAAGATCTTCTCTATGAAACCATAGGAGAAAAAACATAAAAATCAAAATTCTAAGGAAGCATCTTTTTTTCCGTGATGAGAAAAGAGATTTGATAGAGTG